>DASQUF010000088.1:0-19172 GCA_035641435.1 Propionibacteriaceae bacterium
GGACGCTGGGCGGGACCCTCACGGGCAGTTCCTTAGCGCGGCTGCTTCTTGATCCCGTTGTCTCTAGCCGACCACAGCTCATCAGCCATGTTCTGCCAGAACGACATATCGGCGCCCCGAAGCACATCCTTTCGCGACATCCGGTCCGCTTCCATGCTGATCCAGGCACTTGCGGCGGAGACCGCGGAATCGCGCTCGTAGGAAGTCAGGCCGTGCACGGGAAGCGCCGGCACATCACCCGCAGCGTCCACCGCGTCGCCCACGGTGATGATCTCCGTGCCAGCCTCGCGAGCCGCCTGCAGACGCGTCATCCATGGCCGCATCGCATCGACATACTGGCTGAATGCCTGGTCGCCGGGCTTTGGTTTCTTGCTGAACAGTCCCATAGCTGTTGCCCCCACTGTTGTCTTCGTGCGATTCGGGTGACTCCCACGCCCCGCCGTTTCTTCGCCGGCCCCGGCGTCCGACGGTCGACTTAGGCTGGCCACCCCGAGGACGAACGCTAGGGCCTGTGGCGCACCGTGTCAGGCCGAATCGAGTTTCCGGTCCTGCAACGGCTGTCTTTGGCGGGCGGCTCAGGAAATCTGGGTGCCTTGCCCCGAACCGAAAAGCCGAGACCGTGAGGGGTCCGCCCGTCCGGCGCTGATGGCTTGCTGTACGGCGGCCTTTGAACACTGCTCAGTGATTACGGCGCTCTCCAGAGAGTTGCGGGGGAGTGTGGCGGAGATCAAGCGGCCAGCCGACGAGCTACAGCACTGGCGCTGGCGTCGCAGACCGGCACGGACTTTCGGGGTGCCGTAGAGCTGGCCGGCCAGGGTGCAGTTCGTGATGTGGGCGGCCCGATCCAATGCAACGGTCGACTTGCCGAGACTTTCAGCGCCGGCCTACACGACGATGCCGCCGAGGGGTCGCCGCGCTGTTCACCAGTTGGCAGCCCGTTGGCGCTGAGGTAACTGAGCATGAGGAGAACGTGGCTGATAGCCCATTGACTGTGTCCGAGGGGGGACTTGAACCCCCATGCCCTGCAAAGGGCACTAGCACCTCAAGCTAGCGCGTCTACCTATTCCGCCACCCGGACCTGGCGCTCCTCCCGCGCGAAGCGCCAACGAACTATAGCAACCGGACCGCCGCCACCCCAGGCGGAATGACGACGGTCGCCGACTCGGGGCCATGATGGGCCGGTGACCGCGAACTTCCGCCCCGACGCCGAGGTCGTCGAGCTCTGCCGCGACCTCATCCGGATTGACACCTCCAACTTCGGCAACGACTCCGGACCGGGGGAGCGGGCCGCGGCGGAGCGGGTCGCCGAGCTGCTCGACGAGGTCGGTATCGCCAGTGAGCTCTACGAGACCGCGCCCCGGCGTACGTCGCTGGTCGCCGACTGGGCGCCCGACGGGGTGGACCGGTCGGTCTCCCCGCTGCTGGTGCACGGGCACCTCGACGTGGTGCCCGCTAACGTCGACGAATGGTCGGTGCCTCCGTTCGCCGGCGAGGTGGTCGACGACTGCGTCTGGGGCCGCGGCGCGGTGGACATGAAGGACTTCGACGCCATGGTGCTCAGTGTCGTACGGGCCCGGGCGCGGGCCGGCGCCGCGCCCCGGCGGCCGATCCGGCTGATTTTCACCGCCGACGAGGAAGCCGGCAGCGGGCTGGGCGCCACGTACCTGGTCGACGAGCACCGAGAGGTCCTCGAGGGCTGCGAGGAGGCGATCGGCGAGGTCGGCGGGTTCTCCCTGACCGTACGCGACGACCTGCGGCTGTACCTGATCCAGACCGCCGAGAAGGGCATGGCCTGGCTGAACCTGATCGCCGACGGCAAGGCCGGCCACGGCTCGTTCCGCAACGACGACAACGCCGTCACCGAGCTCGCCGCCGCGGTGGCCCGGATCGGCGCGTACGAGTGGCCGCACAAGATCACCGACGCCCAGCGGGCCTTCCTGGAGGCGGTGTCCGAGGCGTTCGGCATCGAGCTGGACCCCGACCGTGCCGAGGAGACGCTGGCCCGGCTGGGCAGCATCGCCCGGATGGTCGGAGCCACCATGGCCAACACCGCCAACCCGACGATGCTGTCCGCCGGTTACAAGCACAACGTGATCCCCGGCCGGGCCACGGCGGGGATCGACGGTCGGTTCGTGCCCGGCGGCGAGGACGAGTTCTATGCCACGATCGCCGAGCTGCTCGGGGAGAAGGTCCGCTACGAGGTGTCGGTGTCCCAGCCGGCGGTGGAGACCAAGTTCTCCGGAGCCCTGGTGGAGGCGATGCAGTCCTGTTTGCAGGCCGAGGACCCGGCGGCCCGGACGGTGCCCTATCTGATGAGCGGCGGCACCGACGGCAAGGCGTGGCACCGGGCCGGAATCCGCTGCTTCGGATTCACCCCGTTGCGGCTGCCGCCCGAGCTGGACTTCGTCAGCATGTTCCATGGGGTCGACGAGCGGGTCCCGGTTGCCTCGCTGGAGTTCGGCGCCCGGGTGCTCGACCGATTCCTCGACCAGGCCTGAACAAGGTGGACAGAGGGTGTCCGGAGCGTGAATCCACCGGTTACGCTTGCCGCGATGTTCAACGGGGTCACCTACCAGGTGGAGCGGGTCCGGCTGGGCCCCCACCTCTCCCGCAACGCGGTCCGCCAGGTGCTCAGCGCGCACGCTGAGTACGGCGGCTGGGAGCTCCAGCGGCTGCGCCGCTACCGGGACGGCACCCGGGACGTCTGGATCCGGCGCAAGATCATCCGGGTCACCGCCAGCCTCTGATGCAGGTGCGGGGTCCAAGGGGTCGTCCCCCACTTGCTTAGGTCATCGGCGGTTACCGCGCGGTGTTCGGTCCGCCTGACACGTCATCCAAAGCCCGTGCGATCTCCGGCGGCAGCCCGACGTCCTCGACCGCCAGGGCGGGCGCCAGCTGCCCCGATGTACGCGCCCCCAGCAGCGGGGCGGTGACCCCAGGTGCGTCCCTCACCCAGAGCAGGGCCACCTGCAGCGGCGTCAGATCCAGCCCGTCCGCCGCCCGGACCACGGCCTCCACCACGCCGCGGCTGCGGTTCTCCAGGTACGGCTCGACGAACCAGGCAAAGTGGTCCGAGGCGGCCCGCGACCCGCGTGGCGTGCCGCTGCGGTACTGCCCGGTCAGCACCCCGCGGGCCAGCGGCGACCACGGGAACAGCCCCATCCCGAACGCCTTGAGCGCCGGCAACACCTCGACCTCGGCCCGCCGGGCCAGCAGCGAGTACTCGACCTGGGCGCTGGCCAGCGGCGTACGTCCGGGAAACGCCATCTGCCAGGTCGCCGCCTGGGCCGTCTGCCAGCCGACGAAGTTGGACACCCCGGCATAGCGCACCCGGCCGCTGGACACCGCGTAGTCGACGGCGTCCAGGGTTTCGGCCAGCGGCGCCTCGCCGAACGCATGCACCTGCCAGAGGTCGATGTAGTCGGTGCCCAGCCGGTCCAGCGAGCCGTCCAGGTCTCGGAGCAACGCCCGGCGGGAGGTGTCCACGATCCGTTCGCCGTTGCGGATGACGAACCCCGCCTTGGTGGCGATGACCATCTCGTCCCGGTTGCCCAGATGCTTGACCAGCCGCCCGACGATCCGCTCCGCGTCTCCGGCCCCGTACGCGGCGGCGGTGTCGATCAGCGTTCCGCCGGCCTCGCTGAACGTTTCCAGCAGCCCCCGCGCCTGCTCGGGGGTGGTGTCGCGGCCCCAGGTCATGGTCCCCAGGCCCAGGCGGGACACGCGGAGGCCGGTGGACCCGACCAGGCGTGACTGCATGGACATCAACCTAAAGCGTGGGCGGGGGTTCGCGTGCGGCTGACGCGCGCGCATCCTGGCGGGCGCCCGTGTGTTGTCGGCCCGCCGCGGGGGTTCAAGGGGGTCGCCCCCCTTGCTCGAAATAGTGTGTCGGAATGCGGCTGGGACTGAACCTCGGATACCTCGTCGGGTCGGAGGATCCGCGTGGTCAGCTGCGGCTGACCCAGCACGCCGAGGCTCTCGGCTACGCCGTCGTCTGGGCCGCCGAGGCGTACGGGTCGGACAGCCCCACGGTTCTGTCCTGGCTGGCGGCGCAGACCAGCACCATCGACATCGGCTCGGCGGTGATGCAGATCCCGGCGCGTACGCCGACCATGACCGCGATGACCGCGGCCAGCCTGGATGTGCTGACCGGCGGCCGGTTCCGGCTCGGGCTCGGCGTGTCGGGACCGCAGGTCTCCGAGGGCTGGCACGGGGTGCGCTTCGACAAGCCGCTGGCTCGGACCCGCGAGTACCTGGCCGTCGTCAACCAGGCGCTGGGCCGGCGCACCGTCAGCTACGAGGGCACGCACTATCGGCTGCCCCTGCCTGACGGCCCCGGCAAGCCGCTCAAGCTGACCCTCGCGCCGGTCAGTGCGCATATCCGCACCTACCTGGCCGCGGTCGGACCGAAGAACATCGAGCTGGCCGGGGAGCTGACCGACGGCTGGCTGGCGATCTTCTTCGCCCCCGAGCTGGCGGCCGAACCCCTGGCTGCGCTCCGGGCCGGCCGGACCAAGGCCGGACGGACGCTGGACGGCTTCGACATCGTGCCCACCGTGCCCCTGGTCGTCGGCGCAGACCCACGCGCCTGCGCTGACCCGGTCCGCGCCTACGCCGCCCTCTACGTCGGCGGCATGGGCAGCCGGGAGCAGAACTTCTACAACGCTCTGGCGGTCCGGATGGGGTTCGGCGAGGCGGCGGCCACGGTGCAGGAGCTGTTCCTGTCCGGCCGTCAGCGCGACGCCCGGGCGGCGGTCCCGTTCGACTTTCTCGACCAGACCTCGTTGCTCGGTGACCGGGCCCGGATCGCCGACCGGCTGCGGGTGCTGGCCGAGACCGGGGTGACCACCTGCTCCGTGGTCCCGTACGGCGGCTCGGTTGAGGAGAAGCTCAACGCCATGACGGTGGCGGCCGAGGCGCTCGAGTTGGCCGGGATTGGTGACTAAGCGCCGCGGAAACCGCCAGACTGACCCCATGCCGACCGTGGCGAGCCGCCCGACCTGGTGGCCCCGGTTCTCGAGCACCCTGCGCTCCACCGCGCTGACCGCCCGGCTCGGCCTCGCGCTCGGGATCGCCTTTGGCGTCTGCTTCCTCACCGGGCTGCTGAGCTACTACCAGTACAGCCCATGGTCCTGGTTGCCGACGCCGACCGGACCGGAGTGGGGCTACCGGCTGACCCAGGGGATCCACGTGACCACCGGGCTCGCCAGCATCCCGTTGATCGGCGTCAAGCTGTGGTCGGTCTACCCGGACGCGTTCCGCTGGCCGCCGTTCCCGTCGGTCAAGCGGACCGTCGAGCGGGTCACCCTGGCCCTCCTGGTCGCGGCCAGCCTGGTCCAGCTCATCACCGGCTTCTTCAACCTGCTCGGTTGGTACCCGTTCCGGTGGGACTTCATCGTGGTGCATTACGCGCTCGCGTACGTCGTGATCGGTTCGGTGCTGCTGCACGTCGGGATCAAGCTGCCCGACATCAACTACGGGCTTCGGGCCAACCTGCCGGCCGCTGACGTGCTGACCGAAGTTCCTTGGAACGAGAACCCGGACTCGCACAGCAACGCCGGGGAGCGGCCCGACCCACCGACGCCGGGCATCTCCCGACGCGGTGTCCTCGCCGCGGCCGGCACCGGGGTCGGCATCGTGGTAGTCGGAGTCGTGGGCCAGACCTTGCGGCCGCTGGAGCCGCTCGGCCTCCTGGCTCCCCGACAGCCGAGCCGCGGCCCGCTCGGACTTCCGGTCAACGCGACGGCTGAGGAGGCCCAGGTGGCCGGTCCCGCGACGGCGGCCGACTGGAGTCTCGAGGTCACCGGACCGCAGCCATTCACCCTGAGCCTGGCCGACGTCGAGGCCCTGCCCACGGTCGAGGAGGAGCTGCCCTTCGCGGCGAACGAGGGCTGGGGCGCCGATGTCCGCTGGCGCGGTCCGCGGCTGCTCGACCTCGTACAGCGGGCGGGCGGCACTGCCTCCTCGCAGGTCCGGGTGTTCTCCCTCGAGCCGCGCGGACCATTCAACAAGTCGTTGGTCGAGGGCACTCAGCTGGAGCGGGCCCTGCTGGCCACCCATCTGAACGGTGAGCGGCTCAGCCCGGACCACGGCTACCCGCTTCGGCTGATCGTCCCCAACCGGGCCGGCCTGTTCAACACCAAGTGGCTCACCCGGATCGAGGTGTTGTCGTGAAGGTCGCGCGGATCGCCCTGGCCGCCCTCGGCATCGTCCTGGTGCTCTACGGCGCCGGCCGGATCCTGTTCAGTGTGCCGCCGTCACTGCTTGTCGTGCTGGGGGTCTGGATGGCGGGCGCGTGGGCGATCCAGCACGGGGTCGTGTCGCCACTTGTCGTTGCCGTCGGTGCCGCGCTCCGGCGGCTGGTGCCAGACCGCGGCCGCCGATTCCTGCAGGCCGGGCTGATCGTGGCCGCCATGGTCACGGTCGTGGCGATCCCGCTGATCGCCCGCCAAGGAACGCAGCCGCCCGCGAAGGCACTGTTGCTGCAGAACTACGGGGCCAACCTCGCCCTGCTGCTCGGCCTCATCGGCGGCGTGACCCTGGTCGCGTACGCGGTACGCGTGGCCCGCGACCGCCGTCCCTGACCCACTCCGCGGCAGCTACCCCGTCTCCGCGGCGCCTGCTGAGGCCGCGGAGTCGGCCTAGTTACCGCCAAGTGGTTCCGGACCCGGCAGCGGCTCCAGAAACCCGGTGAGCAGCAGGACCGCGACCACCACGGCCAGGGCGATCCGGTAGACCACGAAGGGCAGGAAATCGTGGGTGCTGATGTAGCGCAGCAGCCAGGCGATCACCGCGTACCCGATCACGAACGACACCACGGTGGCCAGGGCGATGGGCCCCCAGGCGGGTTCGACCGGGTCGTTGCTGATGTCGGCCAGCTTGAAGAACCCGGACCCGACCACGGCCGGGATGGCCAGCAGGAAGGCGTACTTCGCCGCCGCGACTCGCTGATAGCCCAGCGCGAGTCCGGCGGCGATGGTGGCGCCGGAGCGGGACACCCCCGGAATCAGGGCGAGCGACTGGGCGAGGCCCAAGATCACGCCATGCCGCCAGGTGAGCGACTCCAGCGGCCGGACGTTGCGGGCCAGCCGGTCGGCGATGCCGATGACGATCCCGAAACCACCGAGCATCGCCACGGTCAGCCAGAGGTTGCGGAACACCGTGTCGATCGAGTCCTGGAACAGGAGCCCCAGGACCACGATCGGCACCGAGCCGATGATCACCAGCCAGCCCATCCGGGCCTCGGGGTTGTCCCGCGGCACCCGACCGGTGAGCGACCCGACCCAACTGCGCATGATCAACCAGATGTCCCGGCGGAAGTAGAGGATCACGGCCGCCTCGGTGCCCAGCTGGGTGATCGCGGTGAACGCCGACCCGACGTCCTCGCCGCCGAAGAACTGCCCCACGATCGACTGATGGGCACTTGAGGAGATCGGCAGGAACTCGGTCAGTCCCTGCACGACACCCAGCACCAGGGCCTCCAGCCACCCCATCAGACCTGACCCTTTCTCCGTTTCAGCAGGCGGCGACCCCCCTTGGACCCCCGAAAAGCCCAAGTCGGCCGCCCCGAGCACCCGGCATACGGTACGGGGTCGTTACTCCCGGCCTGCGCCGCGCACGCCGGGAGAGACTGAGGCCGTGACCATCCATGCCGGCCATCCGTTCGCCACGCCAGAGCCCGAGCGCAGCCCACTGCGTCGCTGGCGCGGCCGGATGGTCGCCCCGGTCAGCGTGTGGGCCTCCGGGGAGGAGTCGGGGCGGGCCGGCTGGACGCTGTCGTCGTTCCTGGTCGCCGACGGCGAGCCACCGGAGGCGCTCGGTCTGCTCGACGAGGACTCGGCCCTGGCCGACCGGCTGAGAGCAGCCGATCCCGTACGCGGGGCGACGCTGACCGTGAACCTGCTGGGATGGTCCCATCGCGGCCTGGCCGACGCCTTCGCCGGGATCGCTCCGGCGCCCGGCGGGCCGTTCACCCTCGGCTCATGGGAGCAGGGCAACTGGGGGCCGGTCCTGGCCGATGCGCCGGGCTGGCTGGGTGTCCGGCTGGTCGGCGAGCCCGAGCCGGCCGGCTGGAGTCTGCTGGTCCGGGCGGTGGTCGAGCACGTCGAGATCGGCCCCGAGCCGCCGGACGGAATGCTCAGTTATCTCCGGGGCCGCTACCGCGCCGTGACACTTTAGTGGTCACGCCCGGAAGTCCATCGGGGCCTGCCCCGCCCGGGCGGCGCCTCGCGGCGTTCTCCTCGGGCGAGATAGAACCCCGCTATCCTCCCTCGTCGGCCTGGCAAGCCATCCACCCGGACGACGCCGGACCCTCGACGGACCTCCGGGCGCAACCACTGTGGGCTCCAACCGGTAGCCTCCGAGACGATGACCACGGTCCTGCTGATCCGCCACGGACGTACCTCCGCCAACACCGCTGGCGTCCTGGCTGGGCGGTCGTCGGGGGTGGTGCTCGACGACGTCGGCCACCGGCAGGTCGCCGAGGCGGCCGCGCGGATCGCCGCTGTGCCGGTCAAGGCCATCGTCACTTCACCGCTCCGCCGCTGCCGGCAGACGGCGCAGGCCCTGGGTGCCGAGCGCGGCGACGCCAGCCCGATCCTGGTCGAGCAGGGCCTCGTGGAGTGCGGGTACGGCGAGTGGACCGGCAAGTCGTTGCACGAGCTGAGCAAGGAGAAGCTCTGGGGCGCTGTGCAGCAGCAGCCTTCGGCGGTTCGGTTCCCGGGCGGCGAGTCGATGGTGGAGATGGCGTCCCGGGCGGTCGGGGCGATCCGCGGCTGGGACGCCAAGCTCGGCGCGGAGCACGGTGGCGACGCGGTCTGGGTCGCGGTGTCCCACGGCGACCCGATCAAAGCGATCCTGGCCGACGCGCTCGGCATGCACCTGGACAGCTTCCAACGGATCGTGGTGGACCCGGCGGCAATCTCGATCGTGCGCTACACCGCTACCCGGCCCTTCGTCATCACCGTCAACTCCAGCACCGCTGATCTGGGGGCGATGTTCGCGCCACGACCCAAGAGCCGGCGCCGGCGCAGCGCGACGCCGCCGGATGCCGCTGTGGGTGGTGGCCTGGGGTCGGCTGACGCCGCACAATGAGTCCAGGACCGGTCAAGAAGGACGCGCCATGGACAACGACGTGCAGGCCTACCTGGACACGATCACGTCCCGCGTCCGGCGGCGCGACGCCGAGACGGTGCTGGAGCTGATGGGTCGGGTCAGCGGCCAGTCGCCCAAGATGTGGACCAGCTCGATCATCGGCTCCGGCCACTACCACTACAAGTACGCCAGCGGCCGCGATGGCGACGGACCGGCGGCCAGCTTCTCGCCCCGCAGGGCCGCAACCACGATCTACCTGCCCGACGGCACGGGCGCGTACGCCGAGCAGCTAAGTCGGCTGGGTGCTGCCACCACCAGCGTCGGCTGCCTGTACATCAAGGACCTGGACAAGGCCGACCTCGCCGTGCTGGAGGAGATCGTGGCGGAGTCCCACCGCGTCCTGTCCGAGGGCACCTGCACCCACCGCGCGGCCGACCACCCGCTGACCTTTCGCTCACCCGGGGCGGCCCGTACCAGCCCGCTGCGAGGTCGCTCACACCAGTCGGCCCGGCCGAGGTGACGGCATAGTCTGGGGCGCATGGCGATTCTGGTGCACCGCTATGACGCCCCCGATCGGTTCGTCGCCGGGACGGTGGGGCAGCCGGGAGAGCGAACCTTCTTCCTGCAGGCGCGCGAGGGCAACCGGATCACCAGCGTGGCCTGTGAGAAGCAGCAGGTCTCCGTCCTGGCCGAGCACCTGGACAAGGTGCTGGACGAGGTGGTCCGGCGCAGCGCGGGTGAGATCAACGTGCCTCCGGCGTCGACCAAAGCCCGGGACGTGGACCCGCTGGACGCGCCGATCACCGAGGAGTTCCGTGTCGGCACCATGACCATCGCCTGGGACCCCACCATCGACCGGATCGTGATCGAGCTGTTCTCCAACGTCGACACCGAAGACGACGAGGCCGAGGCCGAACCGGCGGCCGAGGTCCCGCCCGAGAGCGACGACACGATCAACGCCGACGAGGTGTTCGTGGTCAAGATCACTGCGTCCTACGCGCGGGACTTTGTCGCCCGAGCCCAGGCCCTGGTCGCCGCCGGTCGGCCGCCCTGCCCGTTCTGCCTGCAGCCGCTCGACCCGAGTGGGCACATCTGCCCGCGGGCGAACGGCTACCGCCGCGCGCTCTTCCGCTGAGCTCGGTGGATCATCCCGCGCTGACCGCCGCCCTGACCGACGGCGAGCTGACCGTCACCGGGCGGCTGCTGCAGGCGTCCAACGCGACCTTCCTGGCCGAGCTGCACAATCCGTGCGGGCCGATCGAGTGCGTCTACAAGCCGGTGGAGGGGGAGCGCCCGCTGTGGGACTTCCCGCAGCGCACCCTGGGCTACCGCGAGGTCGCCGCGTACGAGGTCTCGCGGATCGGTGGGTTCGACTGTGTGCCGGTCACGGTGTTCGCGGACGGCCCGCTGGGGCCCGGCTCGCTGCAGGCCTGGGTCGACGTGGACGAGGAGGCCACCGGCCGGCTGGTCGACCTGGTGCCCAGTACCCAGGTGCCGGCCGAGGGCTGGTTCCCCTGCGTGCAGGGCCTGGACGCCGAAGACCGGCCGGTGACGGTGATCCACGCCGACGTGCCGGACCTGAAGCTGCTCGCGGTGTTCGACGTGCTGATCAACAACGCCGACCGCAAGGGCGGCCACATCCTGGGCAGCGGGGGCCGGATTTTCGGCGTCGACCACGGCGTGACGTTCCACACCGACCACAAGCTGCGCACGCTGCTCTGGGGCTGGGCCGGCGCCACGCTGGATGAGCGGGAGCTGAGCGCCGTACGCCGGGCGCGGGACGAGGCCCCCGACCGGCTGGCCGAGCTGATCAACGACCACGAGGTGACCGCATTCGTTCGCCGGGCGGACCTGCTGCTCCGCCGGGAGCGGCTGCCCCGGCCCCGCGGCGAGTGGCCCTCGATCCCGTGGCCGCCGTTCTGACCTCTCTCGCGTCGGGAGAGCCCGGATAAGGTGACGCCCATGCAGGCCTGGAATGCGCGATCGGTTCCACCGTCGGCCGGTCCTGCGGTCCCACGGCCGGTCCAGGCGTTCGACACCGGGCGGCAGCGCCTGGTGCCGGTCGGGCCGGCGTCCGGCCGGGCGCGGATGTACGTGTGTGGCATCACCCCGTACGACGCCACCCACATCGGGCACGCCAACACCTACGTGGCCTTCGACCTGCTGCACCGGATCTGGCGGGACTCCGGGCTGGAGGTCGACTACGTGCAGAACGTCACCGACGTCGACGACCCCCTGCTCGAGCGGGCCCGGGCGACCGGGGTGGACTGGCGGGAGCTGGCCGAGCAGCAGACCCAGCTGTACCGGGAGGACATGGCGGCGCTCAACGTGCTCCCGCCGACCGCCCTGGTCGGGGCGGTCGAGGCGATGCCGCGGATCGTGGAGCTGATCGAGCAGCTGCAGGACCGCGGGGCGGTGTACGCGGTGGACGACCCGCACTTCCCTGACCTGTACTTCGCTCAGGACAGTGACCCCGGCTTCGGCTCGCTGGCGAAGCTGCCCGAGGCGGAGGCGCTGAGCGTCTTCGGCGAGCGCGGTGGTGACCCCGAGCGGCCGGGCAAGAAGGGCCCGTTGGACTGTCTGGTCTGGCGGCTGGCCCGGGAGGACGAGCCATCCTGGCCCTCGGCGTTCGGAGCGGGCCGGCCGGGCTGGCACGTCGAGTGCACTGCGATCGCCCTCGATCTGCTCGGGCCGGACTTCGACGTGCAGGGCGGCGGCAGCGACCTGGTCTTCCCGCACCACGAGATGAGCGCCGGGCACGGACGCGTCGCCACGGAACGGGAGTTCGCTCACGTATACCTCCATAGCGGCATGGTCGCGCTGGACGGGGAGAAGATGTCCAAGTCGCGCGGCAATCTGGTCTTCGTGTCCCGGCTCCGCCAGTCCGGCGTCGACCCGATGGCGATCCGGCTGGCCCTGCTGGCCCACCACTACCGCGACGACTGGGAGTGGAGCGACGACGTGCTGGCCGCCGCCGAGGAGCGGCTGAGCCACTGGCGCGAGGCCGTCCGCCTGGACAGCGGGATCAACGCCGACGAGGTGGTGACCCAGATGCGGGCCGCTCTGGCCCTGGACCTCGACGCCCCGACGGCCCTCGCCGCGGTGGACGCCTGGGCGGGCGCCTCCACGGCGATGGACACAGACGACACCGACGCCCCCAGCCTGGTCGCCCGGGCCTGCGAAGCCCTGCTCGGCGTGATCCTTTGATCTGTTCGTCGCTCGCACCCGTCGCGCTCCCGGAGCTGCCGCCGTCGTCTCTCTTCGCGAAAGAAATGTGTTTTCGCTCATCATTCCTCCGGACGGCACCCGAGCGCTCCCTCCGATGCTCGCCGAGTGGGCTTATACTCGCCGTGACGAGTTGACAAACTCGCGCGTGTTCCGGGGTCGGTGTAATTCCGAACCGGCGGTGACAGTCCGCGACCCGTGCGCGACCGGCTGAGAGGCCGAATCGCAAGCGGTTGATGTGGTGAAACTCCACAACCGACGGTGAAAGTCCGGATGGGAGGCAACACGCGAGGTTTCGTCGCCGCCGTGTGCCCGAGTGCACCCGGCGGTGATGGTGCTTCCACCCCGGCGTACGCGCGACCGGACGGGTGGGAATGATCATGGACCTTACTGAGCTGCTGCGGCAGTTCCTCTCCGCCGAGCTGCACATCGGCGACTCGACGATCCTGTGGCGGGAGATCGTCGGCAACGGCTTCGGGCTGGCCAGCGCCATCCTCGGCATGCAACGCCGGGTGGCGGCGTGGCCGGTCGGGATCGTCGGCAACATCTTGCTGTTCACCGTCTTCCTCGGGGGCGTCTTCGACACCCCGAACGACCTCAACCTGTACGGTCAGGCCGGCCGGCAGATCTTCTTCCTCGCGGTCAGCGTCTACGGCTGGGTCCGCTGGCACCAGTTCAGGCGGTCCCACGGCGAGGAGGGCGTTGGCGTACGCCCACGGTGGGCGGGAGCGTCCGGGCGCCTCCAGCTGTTGGTCGGAGCGGTGGTCATGACCACGGTGTTCTACTTCATCCTCAAGGCCCTGGGCTCCTGGGGTCCGCTGCCCGACGCCTGGATCCTGACCGGGTCGATCCTGGCCACCTACGGGATGGCGCGGGGGTGGGTGGAGTTCTGGCTGGTCTGGATCGCGGTCGACCTGGTCGGCGTTCCCCTGCTGCTGAACGCGCAGCTCTACCCGTCGGCGCTGATGTACATCGTCTACGGCGGGATCTGCGTGGTCGGCTTCCTCTCCTGGCTCCGCATCCAGCGCCGCGAACGAGCCGAGGTGCCGCCGGTCGGGGTGGCCGACCCGGTGATCGAAACCGTGGGCTGACTACTCAGCTCGCCGTCCAGGGTCAGCCTGGGTCGTCGCCATGGCGACGACCCACGCTGACGACGCGGCGAACAACGGGAGGTCAGCGGCGACGACGCCGCCAACGGACCACGCCGGCCACTCCCGCCGCCAACGCACCGGCGGCGACCAGACCGCGAACCCGGCTCGACGGCCCACTGGCGGCCGGCTCCTCGGACCCCGGGTCAGACCCGGTGAGGATCACCCGGCCGGCGTCGCCGTCCACCGTGATGGTCTGCCCGCTGGTGATCCGTCGGGTCGCGACCCCGGTGCCCAGTACGGCGGGGATGCCGTATTCCCGGGCCACGATCGAGCTGTGGCTGAGCGGGCCGCCGATGTCGGTGACCACGGCCGCGGCCCGGGTGAACAGCGAGGTCCAGGCCGGAGTGGTGATGCTGGCCACCAGCACGTCGCCGGGCTGAAGCTCGGCGAAGTCGGTCGAGCCGCTGAGCACGCGGGCGGTGGCGGTCACCCGCCCGGCGCTGGCGCCGATCCCGGTGAGGACGTCGGCCGCCTGCTCCTGCGTGGTGGCCGGCATCATGCTGTTGAACAGCCGGCCCCAGCTCCGCTCGGGCAGCAGCTGCGGGGGAGTGACCCGCCGGCGGCCCCGCCACTCCTGCTTGCGCTCCTCGATCGCCTCGGCCAGGCCGCTCGGTCGCTCGGCGCCGTTGTCGGCGGCGGCCAGCGCAGCCGTCAGCTCGTCGCGGCGCAGCCAGTACACGTCGTCCGGCCGCTCGACCAGCCCCGCCGCGGTCAGCCGGTCGCCGATCTCGGCCAGCATCCAGCGCATCTGCGGCCAGGCCAGGCCGACCTCGGCGAGCGCATCCTCCCGGACCGGCGCCACCCGCTGCGCCCAGCGCAGCGCCCGGAGCAGCAGCTTCTTGCGCACGGGATCCAGACGACCGAGCACCTCGGTGGTCGCTCGCTCCCGGCGCTCCACGGTAGTCCGTTGCCGCGCGTACGGGTCGCGGTCCGGGGTACGCAGGTAGAACCGGATGGTGTCGATCAGCGGAGCCGGGTCGTCGGCCGGCACCGGGTTGACGAAGTCGAGGTTGTAGACGGTATGGCCGTAGCGGTCCAGGTGGTCCTGCAGCCGGTCGAGCCACTCGGCCCACTCCGGTGCGTTCGGGTCCGGGTCGTTCCCGCCGACCAGGGCGGCGGCCAGCTCCGACTGTGATCGGGTCCAGACAGCGAGGTCGAACAGCGACTTCTCGGCCTCGATGGGCAGACTGTCGAATCCGAGCAGGTAGGTTGCCGCCGGCGGGTCGGTCGCCCGGCGGACCAGCGTGTTATACAGCTGGGTGAAGACCACCTCGGCGGTCGCCGCGATCGGGATGATGGTCTGCACCGCGGTGTAGTACTCGGTGCCCGCGTCCAGCAGCTCGGCGACGCCATCGAGCAGCTTCGGGCCCGGGACCTCGGTGAGCGAGCGGTCGGTCCAAGAACTCAGCACATCGCGGTACCGGGGCAGGGAGTAGCTGCGCCACCGGTCCTGGGCCCCGTCGGGGGTGAGGATGAATGCGAACGCCTTCCGACTGTGCAGCATCAGGCGCAACATCCCGGACCGGCTGTAGCGGTAGTAGGCGTAGCCGTTCACCGTCGGAAGGTCGACGTCGGCCTGCTGGATCACGTCGTCGCCAAGCATCTCGCGGAACAGCGCCTGGATCGACCGGGTGACCGACACGCCGACGAGGTCGGCGAACAGCGGTGACAGCGGGTCCGGCAGCTGCTCGACGATGCTGGCCCGGACGTACATCGCCGACGATTCGGGCACCGCCCAGTCGGTCGGGGGATCGGCCTCCGGCGCCGGCAGCGCCGTGATCGGCCGCGCCTGCAGCAGGACGAACCCGTCCCCCGTCCGGGCCCACTCGATGTCCTGCGGTGCGGCGAAGTGGTCCTCGACCTGTTGGCCCAGCCGAGCCAGCTCCGCGGCGGCGGCGTCCTTGAGCACCGCGGTCCGCCGCCGGTCCTCCGGCACCGGCTGCTCCGTGGTGCCGTCGTCGGCGTACGCGGTCTGCACGGTCTTGTCGGCGATGCTGCGTGAACGCACCCGGCCGTCCGCCTTGGCGACCACCAGGGTGTCGGTGTCCACCATGCCGCTGACCACGGCTTCACCGAGGCCCCACGCGGCCGTGATCATCACCTCGTCGCGCCGGCCGTTGGCCGGGTTCGCGGTGAACATCACCCCGGCGGCGTCCGCGGGCACCATCCGCTGCACCACCACGGCGAGGCGGACACCGGCCGAGTCGAAGCGCTGGCGGGCCCGGTAGGCGATGGCCCGGTCGGTCCACAGCGAGGCCCAGCAGCGGACCACTGCCGCGAGCAGCCCGTCGTTCCCGCGTACGTTCAGGTAGGTCTCCTGCTGCCCGGCGAAGCTCGCGTCCCCGAGGTCCTCCGCGGTCGCCGAGGAGCGGACCGCGACCGATCCGCCGCCGAGGTCGGCGTAGGCCCGGAGGATCTCCCGCCGGAGCCCAGCGGGGACCCGGCCAGCCACGAACGCCGCCGCGATCTCCTCGCCGGCCTCCGGCCCACCGGCCCCGACAAGGATTCGGATGCGCTGGACCAGGCGGTTGGCGGCGACGAAGTCCGTGTACGCGTCCGTAGTGATCACGAAGCCGTCAGGAACCGGCAGCCCGGCGCGGACCAGCTCGCCGAGGTTGGCGCCCTTGCCCCCGACGCGGTCGTGGTGCGTCCGCCCGACGGTGGCGAGCGGAGCGATGTGGGTCATGAGTCGTTCCCTTTCTTGTTCAGTGCGGTGCGGTAGGTCTCCCACCGCTCGAGCAGCGCGGGCATCTCCCGTTGCCAGAAGGCGAAGAAGTCGCGGGTCTCCGCCAGCCGCCGGCCGGCTGGCGTTTCCGGGCCCAGCACTGCGACCCCCTCGGCGAGCGTGGTGGTGAACCGCTGCACCATGGCGTCCCGACGCACCAGGGCAGCGTGCCAGGCATCGGGACGGACCCGGTAGAGGTCCTTGCGGGATCCGGGCAGATGCTCGCGGTCAACCAGCCCGATCGAGACCAGGTAGCGGACGGCACCGGAGACGGCGCCCGCGCTGCCCTGGACGGCGCCGGCCAGCTCCGAAGCGGTGAGTCGGCCGGAGTCGGTGCAGAGCAGGGCGACGAACACCCGTGCCGGCATCCGCGGGAAGCCGGCGTCGGTGAGCATCGCCGCGAGCCGCGCGGTGAACTGGCCGGTCGCCTGGCCCGAGGTCAGCGGGGACGAAACGCTCACGAGATTCACAACTTTCAATAGTTTCTGAAAGGATAGTGCCATCCGGCGTTCCGAGCCAACCGCCGTAGGCTTCGCGGTTGTGAAGTCCTTCGACGACCTGTACGCCGAGCTCGCCGGCAAGCTCGCCGACGGTGACCCGGCCTCCGGCACGGTGGCTCGGGTCGAGGCCGGGCTGCACGAGATCGGCAAGAAGATCGTCGAGGAGGCGGCGGAGGTCTGGATGGCCGCGGAGTACCAGACCGGGGAGCAGGCGGCCGCCGAGATCAGCCAGCTGATCTACCACCTCCAGGTGCTGATGCTGGCCCTGGACCTGACGCCCGACGATATTTACGCCCACCTCTGACGGGCGCGCCTAGGATGGCCGCCGTGACCGAGACCGGACCGGCGGAGTCCCGGCCCCTGCTTCGGGTGGCTGTCCCCAACAAGGGCGCCCTCGCCGACGCGGCGGCCGAGATGCTCCGGGAGGCCGGCTACGCGCAGCGCGGCGACCCCAAGGAACTGCTGCTTTTCGACGAGGCGAACGGGGTGGAGTTCTTCTACCTGCGGCCGCGGGACATCGCCGTCTACGTGGGGGAGGGAACTCTCGACGTCGGGATCACCGGACGCGACATGCTGCTGGACTCCGGCGCCGCCGCCGCCGAGGTGATGCCGCTCGGCTTCGGCCGCAGCCGGTTCCGCTTTGCCGCGCCCACTGGAGCGAACCTGACCGTCGAGGGCCTGCACGACCTTCGGCTGGCCACCTCCTATCCCGGCCTCGTCGGCTCCTACCTGAAGGACCGCGGCGTGATCACCCGGCTGATCTCGCTGGACGGCGCGGTGGAGACCGCGATCCGGCTCGGGGTGGCGGACGTGATCGCGGACGTGGTCGAGACCGGGACCACCCTGCGACAGGCGGGGCTGGAGCTCTTCGGCGACCCGATCCTGGAGTCCGAGGCCATCCTGATCCGGCGGTCGCGGGCCGAGGTGCCGGCGGGACTGAGCCAGCTCGAACGTCGGCTCGACGGTGTCCTGGTCGCCCGCAACTACGTGATGATGGACTACGACGTCAGTGACGACGTGGTCGAACAGGCCTGCGCCATCACCCCGGGCCTGGAGTCGCCCACGGTGTCGCCGCTGGCCAAGCCGGGTTGGCACGCCGTACGCGCGATGGTGCCGCGGGCTGGGGCGCAGCAGACCATGGACGACCTCTGGGCCATCGGCGCCCGGGCGATCCTGGTCACCGACATCGCAGCATGCCGGCTGTAGCGGGCGACCCGCCGGTCTTCGTGGCCTGGCCCCGCCGGTTGCGGGTCTTCGGCCTCGCGCTCACGGTGGCGTTGTGCGCGCTGACCGCCGTGTGGTGGTTCGCCCTGCCGACGAAGATCCGCGACCTGTTCACCGTATCCCAGCGGCTGACCCTGCTCGCGGTCCTGGCCCTGCTGGTCGTGGTGGTCGTCGCGGCGGCATCCAGCTCGGTCCGCGCCGACGCCGACGGTCTGCGGATCCGCAACGGGCTGCGCACCCATGCGGTGCCGTGGCGCCGGGTGCACAAGATCATCTTCCGCAGCGGGGACCCGTGGGCCCAGCTGCTGCTCGTGCCGGACGACGGCAGCGAGTTCGAGGTGAGCCTGGACGCCGAGAAGCGGCAGCTGATGGGAATCCAGGCGGTGGACGGCCGGCAGGCCTACGCCGCCGTCGATGAGCTGCGACGTCGGCACCAGGCGTACACCGGCTCGCACTGAGCGCGTTTACTCGATCCCGCGGGACTTGAGCAGGGCCTCGATCTCGGCCAGCTCGGGGTCGACCTCAGGCTGGTTGCGAGCGGGGGCTCGGCCAGCCTTGCTCTTGGCCGGCAGCGCGGCCGTTGCCGCCTGGCCGGAGGTGGCCTTGGCTCCCTTGGTCCGCGGGGCCGAGCGGCGGGCGACCATGCCCCCGACCACCCAGAGCACGACGCACAGACCGAGCAGGGCCATCCCGAACCAGATGGCGGGGGAGAAGATCAGCGTCGAGGCCCAGGTGCCGACGGCGACGATCCCGTTCCAGAGCAGCCGCAGCAGACCGCTGAAGTAGAGCGCGACCGGGGCGAGCGCCAGGCCGACTCCCTGGACCACCCGACCCTTGTTGCCCCGGCGCCAGGCGATGCCGGTGGCGATGATCCCGAGCAGGGTGAGTCCGACACAGAGCGGCAGCAGGACGGTGTCAACGGCGGGCATTCCTCAACCCTGCCACGCCCACCCGCGGCTGGGGATCGGGGGAAGCACGGGGTCGACCCCGGCTACGTTGGAGCGGTGGACCACGAGCGCACCCTGGCCCCCTCACCCTTCCCGGGCGACGACGGGTCGGCCTCCGCCGACACCCGGGCGGCGCTCGCCCGATCGGCCCGGGAGGCCGCGCCGGCCGCGTACCTGAGTGCGGTGGCCGCCCTGTGCACCGACCGGCTCCTGGTACCGGTGGTCGCGACGGGGACCCGTGTCGGGCAGACCTCCGCGGGTCTGGCCTCCGACAAGGAGGCCGAGATGGCGGTGGTGATGCTGCGGA
>DASQUF010000089.1:0-2719 GCA_035641435.1 Propionibacteriaceae bacterium
GATCGCTGCCGGCGCCTCGCCGAGAGAGGTCGCGACCCGCGCCGGGCACACGTCGGTGCGGACGGTGCTCGACGTCTACGGGCATCTCTACCCGGAGTCAGATACCACGTTGCGTGGTCGACTCGACGAGATGATCGAGGCTGCTGATGCCTCGGCTCAGAAAGGCGGACAGGTGATCAAGCTTGAGCGCTGAACGGTCCAGCAAGGAAGTAGGCCATGCCCTCGCCAAGCAGCTTAACCAGGCCGAAGACCGGGGCCGTGCCCTCGCCGAGCACCTTCGCGAAGTCGCCCAAACGATCGGAGATGTAAGTGCCTGTTTCTGAACCTGTGGGCCGGGTGGTCTTGGCGGAACGGTTCGCCGCCGCCATCGTCGACTGCATCGAGCGGTTGCTGGCCGAGCAGGCATACCGTTTGAGCGAGCCCCTTGCCGAGCCGTTCGCCGGCTGGCGAAGCGCGCGGTATGGTGCCGACCGCGTATTTGGAGGCGACGAGGACAAGACGGTGATCGTTATCGGCCGCAGGGGGCACCGCGCGGACGTTTACAGGCCGTAGCTCAGTCTGCTTTGCGCTCGCCAGCCGGACGTGCTCGCGGCCACTTGCTCGATGTCCGGACGTGGTTGCGGGTGGTTGCTTCGAACCCGTGCCGGGGGCGGCTCGGAGGGAGGGAGGTCAGCTGATGCGGATGGAGATCGACCCGGCCGACGAGCGTGCCTTCGGCAAGCTCAGCCGCAGGCTCCAGGACGGGTTCCAGCGCTGGGCGGCGGCCAGAGGCTTGGCGGTCGACCCGTTCGTGGTCGGGCTTGTGCTCGACTACAAGGGCCGCTACGCCGACGGACACCTGGGCTGCTGGATCCCGGCAGACCTCCGCGACATGCTCTGCGAGTGGTTCCCGCCCAAGGCCACGATGGACGATGAGACGATCGAGCAGACCGTGCCGACCGTGGCCGCGTTCATCGACTACCTGGCATCCAGCGGCCTGCTCACCGACGTCAGCGCTCCCCCGGACGAGCTCAAGGCCGCACTGGAGAAGCTCGCCCCCACCTTCCGGGCCTACATGGCCGACCCGGCCCGGTTCGGCCCGGCCAAGTCGATCGCGACCGCCATGATGGCCCAGGGTGTCGACCTCACGGACTCCGACGCCGTCGATCGCTTCATCGGCGACTTCAACGCGGGCAGGCTCGGCAAGCCGGAGCAGCTCCTCCCTGTGCTTGAGTCGCTGGCGTCGGCGCCGCTCCCGCCGGTCCGGCTCGCTCCCGAGGAGGAGCTCCGCGCGGCCGCCGGGTCGGCGCCGCTGGTGGCTCGGCTCGGACGGTTCGTGGCATGGCTGGGGGAGGGGCGCAGGCTCACCCAGGCCGGCAACCTGACGGTGGCCGACGGCAAGGAGCTGCTCGGCGTGCTCGGCATTGCGGACGTGACCGATGCACGTGTCCAGGAGCGGCTTGCCCGGGTCCGGAGCGCGGCCGACCTCGCCGAGATCGGTTTGGTGACAAGCCTTGCCACGCGTGCCGGGCTGGCCAGGGTGCGCCGGGGCCGGCTGGTCTCGACCAGGCGTGGCCGCAGCCTCGCCGGCCAGCCGCTCGAGGTGTGGGAGCGGGTGCTGGAGGCGCTCGCCGACCTCGGGCCGCTCGGGGTCGACTGGGCTGGCGCGTGGCGACCGTTCTGGGTCGAGTTCCTCGACAGCGGCACGCGGGATTTGCTGGTGGCGCTGTACCAGGCGGACGAGCCGGTGCCGCTGGAGGACCTGGCCGCCTCCGCCTGGGAGGAGGTGGAGCGGGTGTTCGATCTGGGCGAGGACCCGCGGCAATTGGAGTTGTGGCGCACTGGGGTCGCCAGGGATGTCGAGCGGTCCGTGCGCCGTCTGGAGGAGCTGGGCGCCGTGCAGTGCACTGCGCCGGCGGAGCCGCCTGGCGGGCCTGGTGGGCCGGGTGGCGGTGTGGTGGCCTCGGACCGCAGCCCGGAGACCACAGCCGGGGAGGGCACGCGGGTCGTGCTCACCCCGCTTGGCACCTGGGTCGTCAACCGGCGGCTACGCGAGGGCGGAACCGACGCCCCGGTCGTCGGCGAGCTGGCCGGGGCGGGCGTGGACACCCTCATCCGGCGCTGCGCCGACTACGATCCGGACGCGGCCACGGAGGAGACCCGGGCCTGGGTAGCGGCCCGCGGCCAACGCGCGGCGGTCGAGATCGCCGAGTTCGCCCGCGGGGCCGACGATCCAGCCGACCGGCTGCTCGCGTTCAAGACGCTGGACGTGGTCGGTCTGGACGCGGCCGATGTGGTGCGCTCGTTGCGGGACGTCCCACGTTTGCGGCCCTTGGCAGCGGTCTGGCTGGTCGAGCACGGGCTCGAGGAGCGGTCCTCGCTCGACCCGCGGGACGTGGGGGCGCTCATGGTCGACACGGCGGCGACGGCGCTGGACGCGGGCGGGCCCGACGAGCTAGTCGAGATGCTGCAACAGTTCGGCCCGGTGGAGGAGCAAGCGGCCTTCCTGGGGGAGTTGTGGCGGGTGGACAACCCGCGCACCGCCGAGGTGCTTGGCGTGCTTGGACGCCTGCATCCGGACAAGGGGGCCGCCAGGGCGGCCCGGCGCGCCGCGTACAAGCTGGAGTCCGCCGCCCGTACCCGCCAGAGACGCCAGCAGCGGTAGTGGCGCTCCGCGGGAGCCGGGCCGGCGGCGACCTCGTCTCCCTGCGCTACGGCGACCCGCTGCCAGGACCGTGAC
>DASQUF010000090.1:0-3072 GCA_035641435.1 Propionibacteriaceae bacterium
GCCGTGGGCCCCGATCTCGGCCGGCGAGCTGGCGGCGCCCGGCGGTCCGGTGGCCTCGGTCGCCGAGCAGCTCGGGGCGACCCCGTCCCAGGTCGCCCTGGCCTGGCTGCTCAAGCGCTCCCCGGTGATGGTGCCCATCCCGGGCACCGGGTCGGTGGCCCACCTAGAGGAGAACATGGCGGCCGCCGAGCTCGAGCTGGACGACAACGCCTACGCCTCGATCGGCGAGGCCGCCGGCGCCTGACCCGGGCCAGAACCGCCGCCCCGCGTACGCCGGGCCGCCGGGTCGGCGTACGTGGGGGAGCGGCTTTGACCGCCTTGCCCGTGCCGGGTAGCCTTGGCCCTTGTGTTCGGGCTTGCCCGACCCTGGTGCGTGCCCTGATGTGTAGCGAATGCGGCGGCACCGGCGGATCACTCCGCGGGTCGGGTGGACCACCACTCCATCTGACGCAGCGAGAAAGTGACAACTAAGCGGTGCCCACGATCAACCAGCTGGTCCGTAAGGGCCGCGAGGACAAGGTCAGCAAGACCAAGACGCCGGCGCTCAAGGGTTCGCCCCAGCGGCGGGGGGTGTGCACGCGGGTGTACACCACCACTCCGAAGAAGCCCAACTCCGCGCTGCGGAAGGTCGCGCGCGTCCGGCTGTCCTCGGGGATCGAGGTCACCGCGTACATCCCGGGGATGGGCCACAACCTGCAGGAGCACTCGATGGTGCTCGTCCGTGGCGGCCGGGTGAAGGACCTCCCCGGCGTCCGCTACAAGATCATCCGCGGCTCGCTGGACACCCAGGGCGTCAAGAACCGCAAGCAGGCTCGCAGCCGCTACGGCGCGAAGAAGGAGAAGTAATGCCGCGCAAGGGCCCCGCGCCGAAGCGTCCGCTGCCCGCCGACCCGGTGTACGGGTCGCCGCTGGTCAGCCAGCTCGTCAGCAAGATCCTGCTGGACGGGAAGAAAACCATCGCCCAGGGCATTGTGTATACGGCGATGGAGGGCACCCGGACCAAGACCGGGATCGACCCGGTGCAGACGCTGAAGCGGGCGCTGGACAACGTCCGTCCCGCCCTGGAGGTCAAGAGCCGCCGGGTCGGTGGCGCGACCTACCAGGTGCCGGTGGAGGTCAAGCCGGGCCGGGCCACCACGCTGGCCATGCGCTGGCTGGTCAGCTTTGCCCGCCAGCGTCGCGAGAAGACGATGTCCGAGCGACTGATGAACGAGATCCTCGACGCCTCCAACGGGCTCGGGGCCGCCGTCAAGCGCCGTGAGGACACACACAAGATGGCCGAAGCCAACCGCGCCTTCGCCCACTACCGCTGGTAACCACCACCCCTTTACCAGAGTTGTCAGCGGCTCAGCGGCTACCGCCTGCCGAGACGCTGACAGTTCAAAGAGAGATAGACATGGCTGTCGACATCAAGACCGACCTGTCCAAGGTTCGCAACATCGGGATCATGGCCCACATCGACGCGGGCAAGACCACCACGACCGAGCGCATCCTGTTCTACACCGGCATCAACTACAAGATCGGTGAGGTGCACGACGGCGCGGCGACCATGGACTGGATGGAGCAGGAGCAGGAGCGCGGCATCACGATCACGTCCGCCGCGACGACCTGTCACTGGAGAGACCACCAGATCAACATCATCGACACCCCCGGACACGTCGACTTCACCGTCGAGGTGGAGCGCTCGCTCCGGGTGCTCGACGGTGCCGTCGCGGTGTTCGACGGCGTCGCCGGGGTCGAGCCGCAGAGCCAGACCGTCTGGCGGCAGGCCGACCGCTACCGGGTTCCCCGGATCTGCTTCGTCAACAAGCTGGACCGGACCGGCGCCAGCTTCGACTTCTGCGTCGACACCATCAAGAACCGGTTGAACGCCGTCCCCGCAGTGCTGCAGCTGCCGATCGGGTCCGAGGCCAACTTCATCGGCGTCGTGGACCTGGTCCGGATGCGCGCGCTCACCTGGCGCGGCGAGACGACGATCGGTGAGGACTACGCGGTCGAGGAGATCCCGGCCGACATGCTCGAGCAGGCCCAGGAGGCGCACCACGCGCTGGTCGAGCTGGTCGCCGACTACGACGACTCCCTGATGGAGGCCTACCTCACCGACGAGACCGCCATCGACCCGGACGTGCTGCAGATGGCCGTCCGCCGGGCCGTGCTGTCCTCGCAGATCACCGCAGTGCTGTGCGGCAGCGCGTTCAAGAACAAGGGCGTGCAGCCGCTGCTGGACGCGGTGATCGCGTACCTGCCGGCGCCGACCGACGTCGGGGCCATCGACGGCTTCAAGCCGGGCGACGAGTCGGTCAAGATCGAGCGCAACGCGAGCGACACCGATCCCTTCTCGGCACTGGCCTTCAAGATCGCCGCCGACCCGCACCTGGGCCGGCTGACCTACATCCGCCTCTACTCGGGCAAGCTCGAGGCCGGCTCCACGGTGCTCAACAGCACCAAGGGCCGCAAGGAGCGGATCGGCAAGATCTACCAGATGCACGCCAACAAGCGGCAGGAGATCGCCTCGGTCGGCGCCGGCCAGATCGTCGCCGTGATGGGTCTCAAGGACACCACCACCGGTGAGACCCTGAGCGACCCGACCAATGCGGTCCAGCTGGAGTCGATGGACTTCCCGGCGCCGGTGATCGAGCAGGCCATCGAGCCGAGGACCAAGTCCGACCAGGAGAAGCTGGGCACCGCGATCCAGCGTCTCGCCGAGGAGGACCCGACGTTCCGGGTGCACACCGACGACGAGACCGGTCAGACGATCATCGCCGGCATGGGCGAGCTGCACCTGGAGGTGCTGATCGACCGGATGAAGCGGGAGTTCCGGGTCGAGGCCAACATCGGCAAGCCGCAGGTCGCCTACCGGGAGACCCTGCGCCGTGCGGTGCAGAAGGTCGACTACGTGCACAAGAAGCAGTCCGGTGGCTCGGGCCAGTACGCCAAGGTCATCATCGACCTCGAGCCGTTGGAGCCGGGCTCGGGCTACGAGTTCGTCAACGCCATCACTGGCGGCCGCATCCCCAAGGAGTACATCCCGGCGGTCGACGAGGGCGTCCAGGACGCGATGCAGTTCGGCGT
>DASQUF010000091.1:0-2030 GCA_035641435.1 Propionibacteriaceae bacterium
CGCTAGGTCTCAACACCTCCCCCGCTACCACGAACCGCCAGTCCCGACCGCTGCGAGAGTGTCCGAACCTGCCGCGACACCGGGGCCTGCACACCTGCCACCGCCCCGCGACCACGTGATCATCTTCAACGCGGGCAGACCAAGCCTGAACCCACCCTTGCCCGTGAGAGAGCAAGTTAGTGCGCAGCGCCGCGCTAGCGCGCGTCGCTACGCGAAGGCAGGGCCCGGCAACAGGCCGGGCCGGACGGAAGGCTCAACGCGCAGCCGATACCACTCGTGCTGAGGCCGGCTGGGGCATCTCGGGGCAGCCGCTCGGGTCCATGGCTCCGCATTGTCATTCAAGATCGCCCAGCCCGATGCCGCTCATGCCGATGAGGGCTCGAACGTGTAACGCTTGCCCGTCGTATGCAGCAGGCAGCCAGAGGGTTGCCGCGTCATTTCGGCTCCCCTCTGTTGTCAACCCATCGGTTGAGGGGCCTTCCTCCGCGGACTCTTCCTGAGGGCCGCGGCCGGCTGTAGCGTCGGGTGTGCGGGTCCGGGAAGTGGCTGATCCGAAGTGCCGATGTGCGGGGGCAGGTCGGCCGCGCTGGATGTAAGAGTCGCCCCGCAGTGCCCTCCCGGATCCGCTTCACTCGTCTCTGGGGCCTCGAGTGCGGCTCGGCGGGCGTCGGCGAGGAGCTGGCGGTAGACGGCGTCGGAGATGCGTCTCTTCAGGCAGCGCATGGCCTCCATCCGGGTCTTGCCTTCGGCGAGTTTGCGTCGGTAGTAGGCCCGGCCTTCGGTGTCGAGGCGGATTTGGGTGGCGGCGGCGATGTGCAGCATGTGGTTCATCTTCCGGTTCCCCGCCCGCGACAGCCGGTGCCTGATCTGCTCGCCAGAGGAGGCGTCCAGGGGTGCGGTGCCGGTCCAGGACGCGAACCGGTTGCGGTCGGCGAACCGGGCCACGTCGCCGACGTCGGCGAGGATCCTGGCTGCCACGACCGGCCCGACGCCGGGCAGGTCCATCAGTGTGGAGCGGCGGGCGATGACCATCGCCTTGAGTTCCTTGGTCAGCGCTTTGATCTTCTTCTCCACCGCCACCAGCTCGGTCAGCTGCTCGGCGGCGAGCCGGCGGCGGGTCTTCCCGGCCAGGTCCCGGGGACGGGTGGAGGCGAGGATCGCCTTGGCCTGCAAGGCGGTGATGTCCTTCTTCGCCTTCCCGGGGGTGAGCTCGGACAGCAGACGTTGCAGCCGGTTCACCGTCTGCACTCGTTGCCGGGTGAGCTCCTCGCGGCGGTCGGCTAGCATCCGCAACGCCTCGAGCTCGTTGTCGTAGGACAACACCCGCAGGTTCGGCGTCCGGACCGCCACCACGGCGACCGCGTGCGCATCGTGTGCGTCGGTCTTTCGGTTGTGCCCGGCGTCGAACAACCGCGCCCGAGCCGACAACTTGGCCGGCACATCGACCACCCGTTCACCGTCCGCGAGCAGTCGCTGCGCCAGCGGCCGGCCCGCGCCGTTGCTGCCTTCGACAGCCCAGACCCGCTCCGGCCATCCCGACACCGTCTTCCGCATCGCGGCGTAGCCGGCCTTGTCCGTGCTGAACCGGCCTGTGGCCAACACGATCTCGTGGTCGTCGATGACCTCGATTGTCGCCGACAGCTTGTGGGGATCGACTCCGATAAACACGTTCGTCATGTCGTTACCCGCCTCGTCATCAGACCTGTTGGGATCGCGAGGTGGGCATTGCTACTACGAGCTGGGCAGTCCCCTCTTGAGCCACACCCCGGCACGGCGTCCGGCGGGGCGCAAACCGAAAGAGAGCCACACCAATGGGTCAGGTGGGCAGCCGCAAAGAGAGCGACCCGCCGGACGCCTGGACCGAGTCTGGCCGGACGCCGGTCCTAACGGAATCGTCTAGTAGCCGCATACCGTCCCGGTGGCGCGGCGAGCGTCGATCCGCCGCGTTGCGACTCCGGACCTGACATCCACGGAGCTCAGCGATCATCATGTGGCTATGGTGGGTCGAGTCGAGCAGGCTGTTCGGTCGG
>DASQUF010000092.1:0-2671 GCA_035641435.1 Propionibacteriaceae bacterium
TCGAGGTACGGGTCGACGAGACGTTGCCATCGCCAGCGCCGCAACCGCCGAGCAGCAGGACCAGACCCACCGCCAGCCCCGCCAGGACGCACGCCTCACCTGCCCCGCGCCCGGTGACCGAGGGTCCCGCGTCTGGGTTCCTTTTCGCAGGCACGATCGGTCGCGAGGTCATCCTCGACGTCCGCATCGGCGTTCACCTCCGGACAAACGGGGGCAGCTCGGGAGCAGGTCCCGGCGTGGGGGTGCCCAATGTTCGGCGGAAACCCGCCCGCGGGCATCACCCGAAGTGGGTGAGAACCCGGTCCCCCGGTCGCTACCTCCGCTGGGAGAAGGCGAGACCGCGAGTGCGCTGCTCGGCCACCGAGGCGCTCTCGGGCATGACCCGGTGGTGCCGGTGGTGGGCGTGGTACCAGTCGGCGTAGCGAGCGGCACCCGGCCCGGCGGTCAGGCCGTGGGCGTACACCGACAGGGCCACCGTCCAGGTGACCACGGTCAGCATGAGGGAGCGCTCGGGAAGGTCGGTCTCCTCGAGCAGGATGAGCACGAACACGATCGAGGCCAGCCCACGGGGACCGAACCAGCCCAGGAACCCGACGGTGACCCGGCGCATGCCGGCGCCGACCATGGCCAGGGCCACCGGCAGCATCCGGACCACGGTCAGGCTCGCCACCGCGTACAGGGCGATCGGCCAGTCCAGATCACCCAGCGCCGGGCCCAGCAGCAGGGCGCCGAACAGCAAGAAGGTGACGGCGTTGAGCAGCTCACCGGTCTGCTCGGCCAGGAACGTGACCTCCTTGGCGTGGTCGGCGGCGACGAGCCTGAACACGATCCCGGCGACGAAGGCGGCGATGAACCCGCTGCCGCCCAATGCGGCCGCCAGCGTATAGGCCAGCAGCGGCGTCGCCACCGCGTCGATCTGCCGCCAGGTCTCCTCCATCCACCCCCGCCCCGCGAAGCTCCGCAGCACCCAGGCGCCCAGGACGCCGGCGGCGACCCCGCCCAAGGCGCCGAAGCCGATCTCCTCGGTGATCACCCTCAGGGGTTCGACGTGCCCGATGCCTTCCTCGGCCTGGGCGATGGTGAGGAAGATGATCAGCAGCGGGACGCAGACGCCGTCATTCAGGCCGCTCTCGACGTTGAGGCCCTGGCGGATGCGGGAGGGCAGTCGCGGGTTGGTGATCACCGGCAGCCCCAGGGCGGCGTCGGTGGGGGCCAGCATGGTGGCCAACGCGGCGGCCGTCCAGAGATTCAGCTGGGGGAACAGGACCAGGGCGGTCAGGGTGCCGACCACGATGGTGAGGGGCAGGCCGACGCCGAGCAGTCGGGTCGGGAGGGCGGACTCGTGCCGAAGCCGGCCGCGGTTGACCCGGACCGCGTCAGTGAACACAACCAGGGTCAGGGTGGCTTCGGCCAGGTGACGGACGAACTGGGTGACCGTGTCAGGATCGACCAGGTCCATGGCCTGATTGCCGGCCAGCAGGCCGAGGGTGACGAAGACCATGGGCTGGCTGATCGGTGTGGACCGGAGCCGCCCGGATACGGCGCCGTAGGCGATCAACATGACGGCGATGGCCGGGAGGGCCCACTGGCTCATTCGTGGCTAGTCGTCCCGTTTCCAGTGGCCGCGGCCGAAGGTGCGGCCGAACCAGTCATGCAGCGAGCCGCCGGCGTGCTCGGACGGATTCGCATGGTAGACCGGCGGGCCCTGGGGGCGTCCCAGCCGTTCGGTCTCCTCGACCGGCAGGTTCAGCGTCACGTACCGGTCGGTGATGTCGGCGATCTGGTCGGCATCGGCGAAGCGGAGTCCACCTGCTGTCGTGAGGACGATGCCGTCGAAGACGTCTAGCTCCGGGACCTCCAGCACGTGCTCGACCGCGCCGATCACCTCACCGCCCGAGGCCCTGACCGAGACGCCCTTGGCGAGGGCCTGGTAGGAGATCCTGCTGGCGTCGCCTTCCATGTCCCGCACCTCTCCTCATCGGTCGCCCAGGTGGCACAGCCTGGCTCGGTCATGACTCCAGGATGCGGACCTTCTGCGCGGCGAACTCTTCCTCGGTGAGGACTCCCTGCTGCTTGAGGGCCGCCAGCTCCTTCAGCTGGGCGATCGGATCGGCCGGGTCCCGGGCTGTTCGGGCCGCAGCCTGCTCGGCCGTGGGCTGCAGACGGCGCGACAAGTCAACGACGACCGTGCTGCGCGCCATCGCGCCGATCAATCCCGGACGGCCATTTCTCACAAATGGGCGTAACAACATCGCCGGTCCCCCTCAGCCATCGTCCTGGATCACCGTCAGTCGCCGGCGGCGAGGTCGGCCAGCATCATCTGTTAGGGATGATCTAGCGATGGTCATCAGGAAGGGACCCGGCTGTCGCGGGTGCGCTTCCATCCGAGGTCGAGGGCGACGCTGACCAGCACGATGAGGGTGAGCGCGGCCGCGGTCGCGGGCTCCTCGGCCAACGTGGTGAACGCGAAGGTGAGCAGCACCACGACCGTGCTCGTGATCGCCACACCCAGCACCAGCGTGCTCGCGCCCGTCTCGGCCCGCACCCGGAAGTGGGCCGCCGTCACCAGGGTGAACACCAGCAGGGCGATGGCGCTGCCGATGGAGGCGATCGAGCTCAGGTCGAACCCGACGGCCAGGATGGTCGCCACCGCGGCGGTGATGAGCAGCCC
>DASQUF010000093.1:0-2284 GCA_035641435.1 Propionibacteriaceae bacterium
CATCCGCGACCGGGACGCGAAGTTCACCCGCGCGTTCGACGACGTGTTTCGGTCGGAGGGCGCCGAGGTGCTGATCACGCCGGTGCAGGCACCCAACGCCAACGCCTACGCCGAGCGCTGGATCCGCACGGTGCGGGCCGAATGTCTGGACTGGCTGCTGATCGTCGGGCGAGGACACTTGAGCAGGTGCTTCAGACCTACGTCGAGCACTACAACGGCCACCGTCCCCACCGGGCCCTCGGGCTGGAACCGCCGGTTCCACGGGTCGGTCCGACCGCCATCACACGAGATCAGCGTCGTGTGGACCGGCGAGACCGGCCCGGCGGCTTGCTCCATGAATATCACCGACAAGCTGCATGACGGGGTTTCTGCACCCTACGCACCCACCCAGACCCCTGAACGCAGGGAGGGCTTCACCTCGCCACGGATTCCTGGCGCGCATCGAAGAGAACTCGAACGGTTATGCAGTTAAGCGTTCTCATCCCGATCCGGGCCGATTTACGCGATTCGGACACGAGCCTGACCACCTCACCGCCGCCCGAACCAGTCCAGAACGTGAGGGTGACCAGCGTTCGCGCTGGTCATCGGCTTGGTGGAGCCCCCCGCCGGAATCGAACCGGCGACCCCATCCTTGCCATGGAACCACCGGGAACCGCTGTGCGGACCGCCGTTTCCCCACGTCGCGGCTGACCGTCGGGGCCGAAGTTATCGGTTCTCCTTCGGCGAAGGTATGCGTTCACCTACCAAACTGATCGGGAGTGGACTTCGAGTGGGGCACTTGAGGATGGGTAGGCCGCCATTACAGTGACCTGCCGGCACACAGCTGGTAGGTGTCCTGCCAGGGCCGGAGCCGCTCGAAGGCGGCACTTGCCGCGAGCACGTCCGCGTCGGCGTAGCGGCGGCCGATCAACTGCATCCCAACCGGCAACCGGTCCTCGGCCAAGCCGGCGGGAATCGAGGCAGCCGGGTGGCCGGTGAAGTTGACGAAGTAGGTCAGGCACCAGCCGATCAGCGGGTCGACCTCCACGTCGTTGATGCGGCTTGGGCCGACGGTGTTGCCGTCCTCGGCGTTGTCCACCGGTAGGCAAGCCAGGGTCGGGGTGACCAGCAGGTGGTAGTCGTCCAGCACCCGTTGGATCGCGTCGTAGATCTCTGAGCGGGTCTGCTGGTCGCGGGAGAGGTCCAACGCGCTCATGCGGTACCCCTCGTCGATCCACCGCAGGTACTCGGGCGGGAAGTCGTCGCGGTGGTCGGCCAGCAGGTCCAGGCCGTTGCGCTTGAAGTTCTCGAAGGTCTCGACGTTGATCGGCATGATCAGCCGGCACCACAGGTCGCTCAGCTCCCGCTGGTCCCGCTCGATCCCCAGCCGCACCTCCTCGACGTGTGCGCCGGCCTGCTCGAACGCCTGGACGGCGCCGCCGACCACCTCGGCGACGCGCTTGTCGACCGGGAAGACGTCGAAGTTGGGGCTGTAGGCGATCCGCCAGCCGCTGATGGACCGGCGCACCGCCGGCATAAAGCGCTCGCCGGTGTCGAGGCTGAACGGGTCCCTGGAGTCATAGCCAGCCAAGGCGTCCAGGGCCAGCGCGGCGTCCTCGACCGTCCTGGTGATCGGCCCCTCGAACAGGAACGGGTTGATGCCCGAGAAGGCGTTGGGCCGATTGAGGTAGGGGACACGACCGAATGAGGCCTTGTAGCCGTACACGCCACACCAGGATGCCGGGATGCGGATCGACCCACCCCCATCGGTTCCCTCGGCAAGGGGGAGCAGCCCGTCGGCGACCGCGGCGGCGCTGCCCCCCGAGGAGCCGCCGGTGTTCTTGGCCGGCGCGAAGGGGTTGCGGCTGGGCCCGAACAGGTAGTTGTCGCAGGTCCCCCGGAACCCCATGATCGGACTGTTGGTCTTGCCGAGGACGATCGCGCCGGCGCGTTGGATCCGCTCGGCGAACGCGCAGGAGATGTCCAGGGTGAGCTCCTTGAGCGCCCGGATGCCGCCGAAGCTCGCCGGCCAGCCGGGTTGGAAGTCGAACAGGTCCTTGATCGCGGTGGGCACCCCATGCAGCACGCCGAGCTCGGCCCCGGACATCAAGGCCTGCTCGGCCTCGCGGGCCCGTTGGCGGGCCTCATCAAAGTCGAGGTAGACAAGAGCGTTCAGGCTGTCGTTTCTGGCCTGGATGCGCTCGATGCAGGCCTCCACGACCTCGACTGGCGACAGCTCGCGTCGCCGCATCCGTGCCGCCAGCTCGGTTGCCGTCGCGTAGGCAAGCTCATCTGCCAACGCCAT
>DASQUF010000094.1:0-3399 GCA_035641435.1 Propionibacteriaceae bacterium
CGGTCGAACAGCGGGTCGTTGCCGTCGGTGCCCAGGCTGTCGTAGAGGGTCGGCTTGCTGCGCAGCGGCTCCGAGAGGTCCTTGGCCAGAGCGTGGGCCACGTCCACCCGGTAGCCGTCGACGCCGCGGTCGGCCCAGAAGCGCAGCGTGGTCTTGAAGTCCTCGCGCACCTCGGGGTTGTCCCAGTTCAGGTCGGGCTGCTGTCGGGCGAACAGGTGGCAGTACCACTGGCCGTCCGGCAGCCGCGTCCACGCCGGCCCGCCGAAGTGCGACAGCCAGTCCGACGGCGGCAGCGAGCCGTCCGGGCCCGTGCCGTCGCGGAAGATGTAGCGGTCCCGGGCCGCCGAGCCCGGGGACGAGGCGAGCGCCTCGGCGAACCACGGGTGCCGATCGGAGGTGTGGTTCGGGACGATGTCGACGATCACCCGGATGCCGACGGCGTGGGCCGCGGCCACCAGTGCGTCGAAGTCGGCCAGGGTGCCGAGCTCGGGCGCGACGTCGCGGTAGTCGTCCACGTCGTAGCCGCCGTCGGCCAGGGCCGATGGGTAGAACGGGCTCAGCCAGACGGCGTCCACGCCCAGGTCGGCCAGGTAGCCGATCCGCGACGTGACGCCGGGCAGGTCACCGATGCCGTCACCGTTGCTGTCGGCGAAGCTGCGGGGATAGATCTGGTAGACCGTCGCCTGCCGCCACCAGTTGGCGTCGAGGGCGGGGTCGCGGGCGAGCAGGACCTGGTCGGTCATGGGCGCAGCAGTCCTTCGGAACGAGGGTTCGGGAGAGGTCGAGCGCCGCAGAATGACAGCGCTTGCACTAGTCTAGGAAGGGCTTCAAGGGCTCGTCAACCGCAGAAAGGCCTCGGCGCCATGACACCGCTGTCCCCCTCGAGCATGGCCGACGTTGCCATGCGGGCCGGGGTGTCCGTCTCCACGGTGTCGCGCGCCCTCCGCGGCTCCGAGCTGGTCTCCCCCGCCACCATCGAGCGTGTCCGCGAAGCCGCCGAAGAGCTCGACTTCGCCGTCTCCCGGGCGGCCTCCAGCCTGGCCTCGGGCCGGCTGAACCGGGTGGCGGTGCTGCTCAGCGGCTCGCTGGGCTCCTGGTTCAACGGCTGCCTGCTCGACGCGACGTACGCCGCACTGCACGAGCGCGGTCAGGAGCTGCTGATCTACCGCACCCTCAGCCGCGACGAGCGGGACGACTTCTTCGCTACCCTGCCCGCCCGACGAAACGCCGACGCGATGATCGTCGGTTCGCTGGAGCTGACCGCGACCCAGCGCCAGCGCTTGCAGAACCTGGGCATGCCGCTGGTATTCGTCAACCGGCGGCACGCCGGAGCGGCATCGGTGGCGATCGATGACGCCGCCGGGGCCGAGGTTGCCACCCAGCACCTGGTCAACCTGGGCCATCGCCGGGTGGCCTACGTCGGATACGCCCACGCCCCGTCCGCACGTCCCAGCTCGGCCCGCCGGCTGACCGGCTACCGCACCGCGATGGCCGCCGCCCGCGTACCCGAGCGGAACCAGCGCGTCGTGCTGACCTCCCGGGCCGAGGACGGGGAGGACGTGGTCAGCCAGCTGCTCGGCGCGCCTTCCCCGCCGACCGCCCTGCTTGTGGAGGCTGACGACCTCGCCATGCGGGTGCTGGCCGCGCTGTGGCGGGTCGGGTTGCGCACGCCTCAGGATCTGTCCGTGGTCGGCTTCGACGACCACGCCATGGCCGAGACCTTCGGGCTGACGACCATGGCCCAGCCGGTCGCCGAGCTCGGTCGGCAGGCGGCGGACCTGGCGCTGGACCTGGCCGCCGGCGACGCACCGCGACGCCGGGTGATCACCCTGCCGACGAACCTGGTGCTCCGCACGACCACAGGTCGTCCCGGCTGAGGGAACCATGGCAGGCGTGGAGGATATGTGTCCTGAACCCTGGTCGATAGCGAGGGGGCCCTTCGGGGAGCGATGCGCAGCAAGGCGGAAGACGAGGTCGTAGCGCGGTGTTCCACGGACGAGTGTTCCAACGCCGCCGCTCACATTCCGGACGCCGCGCAGCCGATCAGGGCTCAGGAGACATGCCCTAGGCTTGCGGGGTGCTGCAGCCCGACCAGGCCGTCGACGACGCCGCCCTGCAAGGGGCGAAGGCGACGCTGCGCAAGGCGGTCCAGTTCCGGCGGGACACCCGCCCGGTGGAGCAGCGCGACCGCGACGACGCAGCCCGCCTGGCGATCATGCAGACCGCGCTGCGGGCGCGGATGCCCGACACCGTCGCCGCCTATCTCTCGGCCGGATCCGAACCGGCGACGCTGCAGCTCGTCGCCTGGCTGTCCGCCCACCGCGTACGTGTGCTGCTCCCGGTGCTGTCGCACCCGGTCGGCGGCCGGCTGGAGCGCCCCGCCTGGGCGCCGTACGAGGGGCCGGACCGGATCTGGATCGGGGCGTACGGGATCCTCGAGCCGACCGGGGAACCGCTGCCCAGCGAGCAGCTGCCCGAGGCCGAGCTGATCGTCTGTCCGGGGCTGGCCGCCAATCCCCAGGGCGACCGACTGGGCCGCGGCGGCGGCTGGTACGACCGGGCGCTGCTGCACGCCTCGCAGAGCGCCCCGATCTGGGTACTGCTGAACGGCGACGAGGTGCTGGACATCATCCCGGTGCAGGAGTGGGACCGGCGGGTCGACGTGCTGGTCACCCCCGAGCAGATGATCACCTGCGAGCCTCCGCTGCTGGTCCGCTGACCCCTGGTCACCACACCGCGAAGTCAGTCAGCCCCTCCGGCGCTTCATCGACCACGTCTACCCGGCTGACCTGAGCGTGGTCCGGGCCGACGTTGGCCCAGTCGACCATCGTCGACACCGCGTCCGGGTCGCCCTCGAAGACCGCCTCCACCGTGCCGTCGTCGACGTTGCGGACGAAGCCGGTGACGCCCAGCCGTCGGGCCTCGCGGCGGCAGCTGTCACGGAAGAACACCCCTTGCACCCGCCCGTGCACCACCACCCGGCGCCGGATCGTCACCTCCGCATCGTCACACGCCGACCGGGTTGGTGCGCAACGAACGCGGCTCCTCGGCCCGGCGGGCAAACACCTGCCCGTCGGTGATCCGCACCTCGTACGCCGGCTGCGGCCGGGTGGCGGGGCCTGAGACCACCGAGCCGTCCGGAGCGAAGGCACTGCCGTGCCAGGGGCAGACCACGCAGCCGTCGACCAGCTCCCCCTCGTGCAGCGGCCCGCCGCGGTGGGTGCAGCGGCCCGCCAGGGCGACGATCTGATCGCCGGTCCGGGTCAGCACCACCGGCACCCCGCCGAAGTCGACCGCGCGCAGCACCCCGGGCTCGACGGCGTCCGCCTCGGCCAGATAGGTCCAGCTCTCCTCACTGTGCTGGAAGGCGGTGGTGTCCACCCCGACCCCCAGGGCGTA
>DASQUF010000095.1:0-2390 GCA_035641435.1 Propionibacteriaceae bacterium
GCAGGACGAGCCGCTCGACCGGTAGCCCGGCCACGACCGCCCGCAGGGCCAGTCCCGCGCCAGAGGAGTGTCCGTAGAGATGGACCGTGCCACCTCCGACCTCGGCGATGATCGCCGCCAGGTCTTCGATCTCCCGCTCGACGGCGTACGGCGCGGTGTCCCCACTGTCGCCCCGGCCACGGCGGTCATACGCGACGGCCCGGAAGTGCTGCCCGAACGCCTCAGCCGTGGGCCGCATCAGGGCCCGATCGGCGGTGGCGCCGCAGACGGTGATCAGTGGCGAGCCGGTGCCGAACTCGTCGTACGCGATGGGCGTGCCGTCGTCGGAGACGGCCGTGCGGTGGGTGCTAGGGGTGTCAAGGCCGGTCATGGGTTCTCCTGGGCGCGAAGGGTGCCGACCACGCGGTGCACCGTCAGTGTCGGCTCGTCCGGCTCGAGGCCGTCAGGGTCCGGGTGCTCGGGGAAGTCGAACAGGCCGATGATCAGCTGCATCGGGTAGTCCGGAGCCTGCTCCGTCGTCCGGATGTGGTCCCCGTCCAGGAAGAACTCCACCCGGCCGGGCTGCCAGTCCACGGCGTACACGTGCGGCTCGCGGACATCGAGCGGGCGCGGGTCGGCGGAGAACTCCTGCGTCAGCCGCGGATCGCGGATCTGCTTGATCCCGCAGCCCACGCCGACCTGGCCGTCCCGGATCGTGTCGCCGAACACCTCGACGACACAGATCTCACCGCAGTCGTCCGGTTCGAGCTCCAGCCCGACCATCCAGGCCGAGAACATCGACCGCGGTCCGATGGTCGCGCTCAGCTCGACCTCCAGCCGTCCGAAGTGCGGGGTGAAGCCCCACATGGTCGGCTGCTGCTCGCGTACGGTGAGGCCGTCGAGGAAGGGCTGCTGCGCCGCCGTGCTGCCGATCGGGCCGGACCAGTTGCCGGTCTGCACGGCCGAGACCCGCAGCGGAGGTCGGTGCCGGTCCGGGCACCACAAGCCCTGGTCGGGCGGGAGGCTCAGCTGCAGGCCGGTTGGAGTGAGCGCGTACGTCGCCGCGGCGTCGGCCCACGAGCTCCAGGCCGGGAGGTAGGCGGGGACCCAGACCGCGGGATCGAGGTCGGGGCCGCCGAAACGCTCGTCGATCGTGTCCGGGCCGAAGGTGGTCATGGTGCGGTTCACCTTAGGGCGCATAGGTGACAATGGCTCGCGTGATCGAGTACCGCTCCCCCGCCGAGATCGAGCAGATGCGACCCGCCGGCCGCTTCGTGGCCGAGGTGCTGACGGCGCTCAAGGCGTACGCCGACGTCGGGGTCAACCTGCTGGAGCTGGACGAGGTGGCCCACCGGATGATCAAGGACCGGGGTGCGGAGTCGTGCTACATCGACTACCACCCGTCGTTCGGGGCGAGCCCGTTCGGGAAGGTGCTGTGCACCTCGGTGAACGATGCGGTGCTGCACGGGCTGCCGTTCGACTACGACCTCCGCGACGGCGACCTGCTGAGTCTGGACTTCGCGGCCGCCGTCGACGGCTGGGTGTCGGACTCGGCGGTCTCGGTCATCGTCGGTGTCCCGCGCCCGGAGGACCAGAAGCTGATCGCCACGGCCGAGGCCGCGCTGGTGGCCGGCATCGAGGCGGCCCAGGCGGGCAACAAGATCGGCGACATCTCCTTCGCCATCGCTCGCGAGGCCCTCCATGCCGGGTACAAGATCAACACCGACTTCGGCGGACACGGGGTGGGTCGGACCATGCACGGCGACCCGCACGTGCCCAACAACGGTCGCCGCGGTCGCGGGCTGCCGTTGCGGCCGGGCCTGGTGATCGCGATCGAACCGTGGTTCCTGGCCAGCACCGACAAGATCTACACCGACCCGGACGGCTGGACCCTGCGCAGCCGGGACGGCTCCCGCGGCGCCCACGCCGAGCACACCGTGGCCATCACCCCCGACGGCCCCCTGGTCCTGACCGCCCGCTCCTGACCCGGCCTCGCTAGCTCCAGGTTCGGCGCTGCGCCGGTCATCGCTCCCCTCACTCCCTCCCCGACTACCGGTAAACGATGACCTTGTCGCCGACCCGGGCCGAGGCGAAGAGGGCCTGGATGCCGCCGAGGTTGCGGACGTTGACGCAGCCGTGGGAGGCGCCGTTGTAGCCGCGGGCGGCGAAGTCGGGCGAGTAGTGCACCGCCTGGCCGCCGCTGAAGAACATCGCGTACGGCATCGCGGTGTCATACAGCGACGAGAAGTGGTGCCGGGACTTCCAGCCGACCCGGAACGAGCCCTCGCGGGTCGGGGTGCGGTCGGAGCCGAAGCGGACGTCCATCCGCAGCCGCGCCTGGCCGTCGACCACCCAGACCAGCGAGTTGGTCCGTTTGCTGACGCAGATCGCCCGGCCGGTCAAGCAGCGGG
>DASQUF010000096.1:0-17768 GCA_035641435.1 Propionibacteriaceae bacterium
CCGCCGCGTCGACGACGCCGCCGACGGCCACCGGTATCGGCGGCTTCCGTCTCGTCATCACCGTCGGTCTCGGACTCCTCGTCGGCCTCGGAGTCGACTCCTTCGGTCTCGGCAACGTCGGTTTCGGTGCCGTCAGCCGCGGCCGCCGCCTCAGACTCGGGAGCGTCGGCCTCGGTGGCCTCCGGGTCAACGGCGTCGGGCTCCGGCGCGGCCGGCGCGGGCGGGATCTCGACAACCGGCGCCTCGGACGAGACCGGAACCGTCTCATCGCTCTCCGCGGGCTCCGCCGGTTCGACCGTCACGACCTCCTCGACGGCGGCCGGCGCCGGGTCGGCGATCTCGGTCGGTGCGGGAGCCACCGGCTCGGCCTGGGGCGACATCTCCGTCAGATCGACCGTGGTCGGAGCGAGGAGCTCGTCGGCCGACTCCTCGGCCGCAGCGACGGCCTTCTTCGTGGCTCGCTTACGCGGGGCCCGGACCGGTCTGTCGGGAGCGTCGGCAGCCGCCGACGCCGCCGCCTTCCGGGTGCGCTTGGCCGGAGCGGGGGCCGCAGCCTCGGGCGGCTGCTCAGTCGCCGGCTCGACGGCCGTGTGCTCGATGGGCGGCGCGTCCGGCGCCGTCGACGGCGGGCCGGCGGGTCGGCTGGCCGCGCGGCGGCGCCGCTTGGCGGGCGGATTGGCCTCGGCGGCCGGTTGTTCGGTGGTCGGCTGGTCTGTGTCGGGCTCGTTGTCGAGCATCTCGACTCCTTCAATGGCGCATGATGCGCACTCGTTCGTTCGCGCTCCGGCAGCGGGGCCGGGCAGCGGAAGCCTGCGGTGGTCGATGCTGGTCCGCCCGGTTCTCCCGCGGTCAAGCACCCACTCTCGTCACACTCGAGAGCCTGCTCGTCGCGGTGAAGATCTCCGGCGACCGGTCATCGAGGTCGGGCACATACGGTGCCCGAGCCGAACCCAGTATCCCACATGTTCGACCCATTCCTAGGCTTGCCGCGGGCGCGGCGCCTCGCACGGTCAGGAACTGGGGGCAACCAGCGTCGCCGAGGCCCGATTGAGCCGGCCCTGCTCCATTCGGGTGAGCACGGGGATCTCCGCCGGGACGAAGGCGGGCGAGACGCGGGTCAGCCCGGTCAGCACGTCGTCGGGCCTAACCAGCGGCGTGCCGTGCTCCAGCAGCATCTCCAAGCCGCCCTCCACCTCCGTGAGGGTCACCACGGCCGCCCGCGCGTCGAACTCCCGCAGCCCGTTCTTGGTCATCCGGCTCACCGGGACCGCCGCCGCACCGAGGAAGGCACGCACCGCGTACGCCAGGTCCGCGGCGGGAACGCCGACCAACGCGACCCGCCAGCGGGACCCGGTCAGTGCGTCAGCCAGGGCGCCCCACGACGACTCGACCACCTCGAGGACGTCCAGTCCCGGCGGCAGGGCGGCGTCGAGGGCCGCCTGCACCGCGGCCGGTGTGCGAGCCTCGGCCAGCCCGATCTCCAGGTACTCCGCCTCGCTGGCCGCGCCGGTCGGCGACGCGTTGGCGTAGGAGATGCGTGGATGCGGCGAGAACCCGGAGGAGTACGCCATCGGTATGCCCGCCCGGCGGAGCGCCCGCTCGAAGGCGCGACCGAAGTCGCGGTGGCTGGTGAACCGGGCCCGGCCGCGCTTGGCGTAGCGGACCCGGAGCCGCTGCACCGGCGCCGCCTGCTGCTCCGGCTGACGTCTGGCCACGGACCGGAGCCTAGCCCCGGATCCGCTGATCGACGGATGCCGCCGACCGCCTGGTCGGGCGCCTCCTCCCGCCACTGACGACATCGCGGTGTCCATCGTGGCGCTGGTCGCCATCGTCTTCGCCTGGCGCGGGTCCTTCCCGGCCCGCAAGGTCGCCGTCGCCGGCTGTCTTGTGCCCGCGCTGAGGCCGGCCGGCGTACTGCTCCTGCCCGACCGCCGGTGCATGCCCCGATTCCCCATCGCCGACTTGCAGAATCTCACCACCGGATGTGGTGCTGAGATTCTGACGAGTCGGTGAGTGGGGGAAGACGATGCCGGAGAGCCTGCGGCGCAAGATCATCTTGGACTGCGATCCCGGGCACGACGATGCGATCGCCCTGCTGGTCGCCCACGGCAGCCCGCAGGTCGAGCTGCTGGCCGTGACCACGGTGGCCGGCAACCAGACCCTGGACAAGGTCACCCGCAACGCCCAGGCCGTCGCAACCGTCGGCGGCATCCGCGACGTACCGATTGCCGCCGGGGCCGTACGCCCATTGGTCCGGGCGCCGCGGGTGGCCGAGGCCGAGCACGGGACGTCGGGCCTGGACGGGGTGACCCTGCCTCCGGCGACGGCTCCGCTGGACCCGCGGCATGCGGTCGAGCTGATCATCGAGACGGTGATGAGCCGGCCGGCCGGTGAGGTCACCCTGGTGCCGACGGCGGCCCTGACCAACCTGGCACTGGCTGCCCGCCTCGAGCCCCGGATCGTCGAGCGGGTCCGGGAGGTGGTAGTGATGGGCGGCGCGTACGCCGGCGGGAACCAGACCCCGGCCGCCGAGTTCAACATCGCCGTAGACCCCGAGGCGGCTCACATCGTCTTCAGTGAGCGCTGGCCGGTCACCATGGTCGGCCTCGACGTCACCCACGACGCGCTGGCCACGCCCGACGTGGTGCAGCGGATCGCCGCGATCGGTACGGGTCCAGCTCGCTTCGTCACCGAGCTGCTGGACTTCTTCGCGGCCGCCTACCGGACGAGCCAGGGCTTCGCGGCGCCGCCGGTGCACGACGTGTGCGCGGTGGCCTACCTCGCCGACCCGGCGGTGCTGACCACGGTGCGGGCGCCGGTCGGGATCGAGCTGAGCGGCGGGCTCACCACCGGGATGACCGTTGTGGACCGGCGGCGGCCGGCACCCGAGACCTGCACCACGAGCGTCGCCACCGGGCTGGATCCGGCGCGGCTGTGGGACCTGGTGGTCGACGCGCTGGTCAGGGTCGGCGAGCCGGCAACCTAGCCATCCTTGGTCGCTAGCCGTAGAGCCTGTTCGCGTACGCCGGACCGTAGTAGTCGGTCAGCTCGGCCAGGCTGGCCTCCGGCCGTTCCAGCGTCTTGGCGATCACCGCGCGGCTGGGCACCGGGTCGGTCCAGGCCTCCGGTTGCCACAGCCGCGACCGCAGGAAGGCCTTCGCGCAGTGGTGGAAGATCTCCTCGATCTCCACCACCAGGGCCAGCACCGGTCGGTGGCCCTTGACCACCATGGCATCGAAGTACGGCGCGTCGGACACCAGCCGGGCCCGGCCGTTGATCCGCAACGTGTCGCCGCGACCGGGGACCAGGAAGATCAGCCCGACGTGCGGGTTGGCCAGCACGTTGCGGTAGCCGTCCACCCGCCGGTTGCCCGGGCGCTCGGCGATGGCGATGGTGGTGTCGTCGATCAGGTGCACCAGCTGGCCGGGCGGATCGCCCTTGGGTGAGACGTCGCACGCCCCGCTCGCGTCCGCGGTCGCAACGAGGCAGAACGGCGACGCGGCCAGCCACTGTCGGTCCAAGTCGTGCAGCGCCGTCCGGGCCTTGTCTGCCACCCGCGGCAGCGGCGTGCCGACCAGGGCGGTGAGCTCGTCGACGGTGCGGATCGGAGTCTCGGCCATGGTTCACCCTAGGTCGATGCGGCGAACAGCTCCCTGAGGAGGATCTGAGCGGTCCAGTTCACCCAGCGGTCGTGGCTCCAGCCCAGCTCGAGCACGTACATCCGGTAGATCTCCGGCCCGAGCAGGACCACCAGCAGGTCGCCGGCGTAGGCGTCGTCGACTCCGGGCCGCAGGTCACCCTTGGGTAGCAACAGCTCCCGCGCCACGTCGTACATCGCCGGGCGACGCAGGGCCTCTGAGCGGCGGTACACCTCCCCCGCCGGGTCGGCCACGACGGCCTGGAACACCGGCAGCATCGGCGCCACCCGAGCCAGGATCGTGCCGATTCCGTCCACCAGAACGGACGTCGCGCGGACGGGGTCCGCCTCGGCCGCCGCGGCTCGGTACCAGGGCTGGTCCATCGGCGCGACCGGAGTGCCGCGGCCGAGCACCGTCTGGCTGTGCACCTCCTGCAGGAGCCCGTCCTTGGTCCGGAACGTGAAGTACACGGTCTGCACCGCCACGCCGGCGCGCTCGGCGATCAGCGCCATCGTGGTGGCGCGGTAGCCGAGCTCGCAGAACAGGTCGTACGCGGCGTCCACGATGCGCTGCCGGGTGGCGGCAGCCTGCTCCTGCCGCGATCTCTTGACGGAGTCCATTGCCGAGTACTTTACTAGTGGTCATCACTAGTGGCTACCACTAGTCAATCCGCGGAGTAGGTCATCATGCGCATCCTCTTCACCAGCACCGCCGGCCTCGGTCATCTGCTGCCCCTGCTCGCGCTGGCCGGCGTGGCCTCGGCAGCCGGGCACTCGGTCCGCGTAAGCACGCCGGCCAAGAACGCGGACCGGGTCGTACGCCGCACCCTGACCTGGCACGAGATGGCTACGCCGACCCAGGCCCAGTGGGAGGATGTGCGGGCTCAGGCGCCCGACCCCGAGCAGGCGGGAGTGCAGGTCTTCGGCCGGCTCAACCCCGCGGCGGCGCTACCGGGAATGGAGGCGCTGCTGGATCACTGGCAGCCCGACCTCGTGGTCAGCGAGGGCGCGGAGTTCGCCGGAGGCCTGGCCGCGGAACGGGCCGGTCTGCCGGTTGTCCGGGTGCACCCCGGGCTCGTCGTGGATGGGTACTGGGAGAAGCTGGTCGCGCCGACCCTATCGACCGTGCGGCTCGACCTCGGGCTCGATGCCGACGTTCCGGCCCGACGTCTGGTCACCGTCCCGCAGGTCAGCTACTTCCCGCGCGAGTTCGACCGCGGCCCGGAGCCCGCCGACATCGCCCGAGTCCGCCGCCCCGGTCTGCCCCGACCGGGTGCCGAGCGCGAGCCGCTGGTCTACGTGACCTTCGGCAGCGAGATCCCCGGCCTGTCGATGTTCGCCCCCACCGTTGCGGGGGCGGTGGCGGCCGCTCGCCAGACGGGCTGTCGGGTCCTGCTGTCGGTCGGCTCGGCCGATCCGAGCCAGCTCGGCGACCTGAGCGGGGTCGAGGTGGCGCCCTGGGTCGACCAGGCAACGGTACTGCCGCGGGCCCGCGCGGTGATCAGCCACGGCGGCGCCGGCACCACGTTGGACGCCCTGGCCGCCGGCATCCCGACCATCGCCGTGCCGTTCTTCGCCGACCAGCCGATCAACGCAGAGCAGCTGGTCGCCACCCGGACGGGGACGGCCGTGCCGCCGGGTCCGCAGCTGACCGAACGGCTGGCGGAGGCGCTCCGCGACGTGCTGGCCGACGAACCGTCGGGCTGCGCGCCGATGGCCGCAGCCGTGCACGGCCTGCCGGACATCGGCGAGGCGGTCGACCTGCTCGAACAGACCGCCCGAACGCCGGTCGGTCCAGCGGCCCGGGCCGGCGTTCCGGCGTAGGCTCAGCCGCGTGGCGAGCGCGTGGTTCCTGGCCGTCGCCGGCCTCACCGGCGACTCGACCGCCGTGGGCCACGAGAACGCGCTCGAGGTCGGCGACTGGAGCTGGGGGCTGAGCAACACCTCCTCGCCGGGCAGCGGCAGCGGATCCGGCAGCGGCCGACCGGTGCTGGACGACGTGGTCGTCACTCTCGCCTCCGCTGCGGGAGCACTCCAGCTCGTCGGCATGTGCGCTACCGGCCGGCATGCCCAGACCGCAACGCTGACGGGCGTTCGCTCGGGTGGTGGCCAGCCGTTCACCTTCCTCCGCTACGAGCTACAGCGGGTCACCGTCATCTCGGTGGCGCAGGTGGCCACCGAGGACGGATCGGTCAGCCACCGGGTCGCGCTGCGATTCGGCGGGATGCGAGCGATGTTCACGCCTCAGACCTCGAGTGGTGCGCCCGGCACGCCTGTACGCGTCGACGTGGGCACCGTAACCCCCTAGACCGGCGTCAACGGCAGCAGCGACCGCCCGGTCGGGCCGACCTGGATCGCCGTGTCCAGCTGCGGGCAGACGCCGCAGTCGAAGCACGGGGTCCAGCGACAGTCCTCCAACTCGACCTCGTCGAGCGCGTCCTGCCAGTCCTGCCACAGCCAGTCGCGGTCCAGCCCGGCGTCGAGGTGGTCCCAGGGCAGCACCTCGGCGTAGTCCCGCTCCCGGGTGGTGTACCAGGCGAGGTCGACACCCGTCTCAGCCAGCGCCCGGTCGGCGCACTCGGCCCAGCGCGCGTACGAGAAGTGCTCGCTCCAGCCGTCGAACCGGCCGCCGTCCCGCCACACCGCCTCGATGACGCGGCCCACCCGACGATCGCCACGGCTCAACAGGCCTTCGATGATGCCGGGCTGCCCGTCGTGGTAACGGAAGCCGATCGCCTTGCCGTACCGCCGGTCGGAGCGGACGGCGTCGCGCAGCTTGGTCAGCCGCGCGTCGATGGTCTCGGCGTCGCACTGCGCGGCCCACTGGAACGGGGTGTGGGGCTTGGGCACGAACCCGCCGATGCTCACCGTGCAGCGGATGTCGCGCTTTCCGCTGACCTCGCGCCCGGTGGCGATCACCCGCTTGGCCAGGTCGGCGATGGCCAGCACGTCCTCATCGGTCTCGGTCGGCAGCCCGCACATGAAATAGAGCTTCACCTGGCGCCAGCCGTGGCTGTACGCCGCGGCGACCGTGGCGATCAGGTCGTCCTCGGAGACCATCTTGTTGATCACCTTGCGCATCCGCTCCGACCCACCCTCAGGGGCGAACGTCAGCCCCGAGCGGCGGCCGTTGCGGGACAGCTCGTTGGCCAGGTCGATGTTGAAGGCGTCCACCCGAGTGCTGGGCAGGGACAGAGAGACGTTGCTGCCCTCGTAGCGGTCGGCCAGCTGGTGGGTGATCGCACCGATCTCGGAGTGGTCGGCGCTGGACAGGCTGAGCAGCCCGACCTCCTCCAGCCCGGTCGCCTCGATCCCGCCCTGCACCATCTTTCCGATGGTTTCGATGTTGCGTTCCCGCACCGGCCGGGTGATCATCCCCGCCTGGCAGAACCGGCATCCGCGGGTGCAGCCCCGGAAGATCTCCACCGAGTAGCGCTCGTGCACCGTCTCGGCCATTGGCACCAGCGGCTTGGCCGGGTAGGGCCACTCGTCGAGGTTCATCAAGGTGTGCTTGGCCACCGAGAACGGCACGTCCGGCCGGTTGGGTGCGACGCGGCGGATGCGGCCGTCGGGCAGGTAGTCCACGTCGTAGAACTTCGGCACGTAGACCCCGCCACGCTGGGCCAGCCGGAGCAGCAGTCCGTCCCGGCCACCCGGCCGCCCCTCGGCCTTCCAGTCCCGGACCAGCGCGGAGATGGCCAGCGCGACCTCCTCCCCGTCCCCGAGCACCGCGGCGTCGAGGAAGTCGGCGACCGGCTCCGGGTTGAACGCGGCGTGCCCGCCGGCCAGCACGATCGGGTCCTGCTCCCGCCGCTCCCGGGCTTGGATCGGGATCCCGGCCAGGTCAAGGGCGTTCAGCATGTTTGTGTAGCCGAGCTCGGTCGCGAAGCTGAAGCCGAGCAGGTCGAACTCGCCGACCGGGCGGTGGGCATCGAGGGTGAACTGCGGCACCGAATGCTCGCGCATCAGGGCCTCGAGGTCCGGCCAGACGGCGTACGTCCGCTCGGCCAGGATCCAGTCCCGCTCGTTGAGGATCTCGTAGAGGATGGCGATCCCCTGGTTCGGCTGGCCGATCTCGTACGCGTCGGGATAGGACAGACACCAGCGGACGTCGACCGCGTCCCAGTCCTTGACCACCGAGTTCAGCTCGCCGCCGACGTACTGGATCGGCTTGCTCACCCGGGCGAGCAGGGGTTCCAGGCGGGGGAAGAGACTCATGATCTGCGAAGCCTAATCCCGTCCCGTCGCCACACCGAGGTCGGCGAGCACCGCCCGGGCAGCCCGGAAGCCGGACACCACGGCCCCTTGCAGTGACGCAGTGTCGCGGTGGTCGCCGCAGATATACGCCCCCGAGGGCAGCCGCACCGGCCGGCGCTCCTCCAGCGGTGGCGGCTGCGCAGGGAGGGCCCCGGCGACCACATGGGTGGTGACAAGCTCCCAGGCACCGGCGTCGACACCGTAGATCAGCCCGGCGTGCTGGCGGGCGCTCTGCTCCGCCTCCGCCGAGCCGTCCGTCCCGAGGACCGTCGTGGCGATCAGGGACCGGCCGGCCGGCGCGTAGGTCGGCGCCGCGTTGGTCATCACCGCGGTGTTGATCACTGGTCCACGGGCGTCACCGTCTAGGTGCAGCAGCCGGGTCCCGGTCGGCGGCTCCGTCGCGGTGTGCCAGAACGTCGTCAGCGCCTTCATGGCCGGCGCCGGGACCCCGGTCAGGTCGGCCGCCGTGGGCGGGTCGGTGGCAATGACCACCGCTGCGGCGGCAATCTCGCCGCCGTCGGTCTGCACCGCGCGCTCACCGGCTTCGCGGACCGGGGAGTCGAGGTGGACCGTTCCGACGGGCAGCCGGGCGGCCATGAACTCCGGCAGCCGGGACATCCCGAGGGACGGCACGGACGGCGTGCCGAGCAGGAACGACCGGATGAGCAGGGTGGCGAAGGTCGCTGAGGTCGAACCCTCCCGCTCGGCGACCACCCCAGCCAGGAACGGCTCGACCACCGCGGAGCGGAGCCGGCCGAGGTTCGCCCGGTCGAGGTCGTCGGCCAGCGGCTGGTCGGGGCGCCGGAGCAGCCGGTCGACGGGCAGCAGGGAGCGGGCGGCCCAGCGGGCGAACCGGAGCTTGTCCGCCAGGGTGCCCACCGGCGCGGCGATCGAGCTTGGCAACAGGGTGGGCTCGCGGCGCGGGTCGCCCAGCGTGCTCCGAGTGTCGCCGTGCGCGACGGTGACGCCGGCGGCGAAGGGCCGCAGGTCCAGCGCCTCGAGGTCGACCACCCGCTTCAGCGCCGGGTAGGCCGGGTTGATGAGCTGGAACCCGCGGTCGCAGCGGAACCCGTCGATCACGTCGGTCCGCACCCGGCCACCTACCGTGTCGGACGCTTCCAGCACCGTCACCTCGAGCCCGGCCGCGGTCAGTCGCTGCGCACAGGCCAACCCGGCCAGCCCGGCGCCAACCACGAGAACCGGGTCGCTGCTCACTCGGTCACCCTAGTTGGGACCTCGTTTGCTGCCGCCGCGGCGGACACGGCAGGCTGAGGCCATGAGCGCAGCGTCGGTCCAGGGTGCGGTGACGGAGCGGTTCGGCAGCGGAAACGAACGCAGCGAGGCCCCGTCCGGAAACGAGTTCGTGATCTTCAGCAAGCCCGAGCTGGGCCGGCTGGACGAGGAGCGGCTGGCGGTGGTCTGGGACCTGTTCGCCGGCGCCTTCGCCGACCACGGCGTCCGCATCCACCGGGTCAAGATCATGACCGGGCCGGAGCTCGAGCAGGCCGGGGTGATGCAGCAGCACTACGGCGTGATCAACCAGATCTCCCGGGAGGGCCGGCCGGCGCTGACCGAGGCGGCCGAGCAGGCGCTGCAGCAGATCTACGGCGACACGCTCGACCAGGCCGAGGTGATCGGCGGGCACCAGTTCCTGGACCGCTACCCGGAAGTGAGCGCGTACGCGCTGGCCATGCTGTTCGCCAACGCCGACGTCGAGCGCCTGGGACCGGGCACGTATGCCGCGCAGCTGAGGATGGACGCCGACCGGGTGATCGTCCTCAACGGCTTTCATCCGCGCCAGCTCGGCTTCTTCACCGCCGACGACGCGACGTGTGCGTTCCTGCACGGCAGCAGCACCACCGACTGGGAGGTGCTCCGGTCCGAGATGATCGGGGCGACGGACCCGGCCAAGGCGGTGGCGGGTTCGATCCGCGGACGGCTCAAGGCCGACCCGGCCGCGTACGGACTGAGCACGGTCAACTCCAACTTCAACGGGGTGCACATGTCGGCCGGCCCGCTGGAGGGCCTCGGCGAGCTGATGAGGTTCTTCGGCGAGGTGCACGCTCTGCCGGACTGGACCTTCGCCGCGGCGCTGCGCGACGCCGGGCTCACCGACGAGGACCTGCCCGGCCTGGTGGCCAACCCGGTGATCACCGCCGACGGCGAGCGGGGCACCGCGTTCGACCTGACCGAAGGTCTCAACGCCCAGCCCGCCGCCGCCCTGCTGGCCAAGGCCCAGACCGCCTGACCCCTTCCCCAAACCGGTCACAAACTGCAGCTGCTGGTCGGCCAGACCTGCAGTTCGTGACCGGTTTCCGAGAGGGATGAGGGAGCCGTTGGCTGGCTAGGCCGCGGCAGTTGCCTGGCCGTCCAGCCGCTTGCCCAGGATGAAGGCGACCAGCCACAGCGCCAGGAACATGGCCCCGACGAAGAACATCGGTGCGGTCAAGAAGCCGAGCACCACCCCGACCGGCTGGGTCACCCAGCCGACCAGGTAGCCGGCGGGACGGCGCAGCAGGGCGGCCGCGACCAGGGCCAGGAGGGCGGCACCGCCGCCGAAGCCGATCGCGTAACCCGCCGGCACGTCGGAGACCAGCATCATCACCGGGATGGCCAGGCCGTAGACGACCACCTCGAAGAGCAGGATCGACAGCAACACGACCCGCATCGGGTTGCCAGGCGTCAACGTCATGACACAGCTCGCCGCTGGGGCTGGAGGTCGCTCCGCTCCCGCGTTCTCATGACCAGAGCTCGCGGTCCGGCTCGCCGTCGTCGCCGAAGTCGGCGTCCCAGTCATCGTCCGGGTCGTCGCTGCTCGGGCGGGCCGGTGCCTCGTCGGCGGTGACCAACAGGGTGCGCGCCTCGCCCACCGCAACCACCGACCCGGTGACCAGGACCCCGGAAGCGCCGGCCGTGTCGGACTCGGCCAGCCCGATGGCCAGCTCGAGCGCGTCGTCCAGCCGGGGCGCCACGTGTACGCGTTCGGGGCCGAAGATCTCGGCCGCCAGCTCCCCGAGCTCCGGCGCCGGCAGGCCGCGGGAGGTCGAGGCGACCTGGGTGACCACGACCTGGTTCATCACCTCTTCGAAGACGGCGAGCAGGCCGCGGGCGTCCTTGTCCGCCATGACGGCGACGACCCCGATCAGCGGGGTGAACCCGAAGGCCTCAGTGATCGCCGCGGCCGCGGCCCGGGCGCCGTGCGGGTTGTGCGCCGCGTCCAGCACCACGGTCGGCGTGCGGCGGACCACCTCCATCCGGCCGGGGAACTGCACGGCCGCGAACCCCTCCCGCACCACATCGGGGTCGACCGCCTTGAGGCCGAGGAAGGCCTCTACCGCGGCCAGGGCCTGCGCCGCGTTGGCCGCCTGATGGGCACCGTGCAGCGGCAGGAAGATGTCGTCCACCGGACCCTCTGCCCCGTTGACCCGGATCATCTGGCCGCCCACGGCGAGCTGCCGGCCGATCACCCCGAAGTCGATGCCCTCGCGCTGTGGCAGGGCACCCATCTCGACGCAACGCTCGAGCAGCACTTGGGCGGCCTCCACCGGCTGCCCGGCCAGGATGGCATGGGCGCCGGGCTTGATGATGCCGGCCTTCTCCTGGGCGATCTCGGTGATGGTGCTTCCCAGCAGATGGGTGTGGTCCAGGTCGATGGGCGTGACCACAGCCACGCCGGCGTCAGCGACGTTGGTCGCGTCCCAGGTGCCGCCCAACCCGACCTCGACTACGGCCACGTCGATCGGGGCATCGGCGAACGCGGCGTACGCCATCGCGGTGATGATCTCGAAGAAGGTCATCTCCACGCCGTCGATCAGGCGATCGTCGATCAGCGCGACGTACGGCTCGATCTCCCGCCAGGTGGCGTCGAAGCGCTCCTCGCTGATCGGGACGCCGTCGATGGTGATCCGCTCGGTCACGCTCGTCACGTGCGGCGAGGTGAACCGGCCGGTGCGCAGCCCGTCGGCGCGCAGCAGCGACTCGATCATGGCCGCCGTGCTGCCCTTGCCGTTGGTCCCGGTCAGGTGGATCACGGGATAGGCGTTCTGCGGGTCGCCGAGCAGCTCGGTCAGCGCCCGGATCCGGCCGAGGCTCGGCGCCACGCGATGCTCGGGCCAGCGTGCGGTCAGGGACGCGACGATCTCGGCGTGGGTGGGCTCGGCAAGCATGACCGGCCCAGTCTAGAGCGGGTGGTCAGCCCCCTACTGTCAGGCTGATATGGGTGTATGGGTTGCCTGATATGGTGAGCCATATGAAGACGACGGTCGAGATCAGCGACGAGCTGCTGCTGCAGGTCAAGCAGGTGGCCAGGGAGCGTAACGAGCCCATGCGCAGCCTGTTGGAGGAAGCGTTGCGCCGGTTGCTGGACGACTACACACGGGCTCAGCCACGGCGACCGTTCCAGCTCACGACCTTTCGCGGCACCGGTATGGCCAAGGGGATGACGCCACAGCGCGCGCTGGAGATCGCCAACGACCGGGGCGGATGGGAGGAGACAGACGAGTGATCGCCGTCGACACCAACATTCTCGTCTATTCCCATCGTGAGGAGGAGGCCCAGTACGACGAAGCCCGGTCGGCGCTGGAGTCGATATGGTCCACGGGACGCGGCTGGGGACTTCCATGGCCCTGCGTGCACGAGTTCTTAGCCGTGGTCACCAATCGGAAGGTCTACCCCGATCCGACGCCTATGGCAGTGGCCATCGACGCGGTGCACAGCTTCATTGAGGTCGGCGCTCGCCTCCTCGGAGAATCGACCGCGCACCTCGAGATCATCGACCGGCTTGTGATGGCCGGCCGGGTCACCGGTCCCAAGGTGCACGACGCCCGAGTCGCCGCGATCTGCATCGGACAAGGTGTCGAGGAGCTGTGGACCGTCGACCGGGACTTCTCCTATTTCCCCGAGCTGCGCACCCGCAATCCGCTGGTCGGCCAGGCTCAGCCGAGGCGCCCAGCTCAGTGATGGTGGGCGTGCACCACGGCGTGTCCCTTGCCCCGGGAGATCAGCGCCCGGTTGACCGGCACCGTCACGACGAAGGCGACAGCCAGGGCGAACGCCAGGCTGCCCCAGAACAGCGGACTCGTCAGGCCGGATTCCATGGCGCCGGGGATGGCCAGGAGAATCGCGTTGTCCACGATCTCCATGGTCAGGATGGACAGGGTGTCAGCGGCCAGCGCGACCCTGATCGCCGCCCGCAGCGGCAGCCCGGAGCGCAGCACCGGCCGGATGGTCAGCGCGTACCCGAACAGGAAGGCCAGGGCGATGGCCAGCGCGATGCTCGGCAGGTCGGACCAGCCCCACCAGGTGGCCAGCACCATCCCGAGCACCTCGCCGATCGCACAGCCGGTCAGGCAGTGCAGCGTGGCGGAGACGGCCAGTCGAGTCAGCTCTCGCCCGGCAGGGGCAGCGTGGTGGATGTGGGTCGTCATGGCCGGAATGATACCCCCCAGGGGTATGTAAGCGAAACCGGTGGGCCGACCTTCATCCGGTTATCTAGACTGGCCAGCCGTGACGACCTCCGCTGATCTCCTGCCCGACGCGCCTACCCGATCGGGTACGCGGCGCGTACCGGAGAAGCCGGCGCTCGAGGGCCTCGAGGACAAGTGGATCGCCCGGTGGCGCGAGGAGGGCACGTACGCGTTCGTGCGGCCGGGCAGCCGGGCCGAGGTTTTCAGCATCGACACCCCACCGCCGACGGTCTCGGGCTCGCTGCACGTGGGCCACGTCTTCTCCTACACCCACACCGACCTCGTCGCCCGCTACCAGCGGATGACCGGCAAGCACGTGTTCTACCCAATCGGGTGGGATGACAACGGTCTGCCGACGGAGCGCCGGGTGCAGAACTACTACGGCGTGCGCTGCGACCCGACCGTGCCGTTCGACCCCGACTTCACTCCGCCGGAGAAGCCGGACCCGAAGAACCCGCTACGGATCAGCCGGCGCAACTTCGTGGCCCTGTGCCACGAGCTGACCCATGTCGACGAGAAGGCGTTCGAGGACCTGTGGCGGCGGGTCGGCCTCAGCGTGGACTGGTCCACGCTCTACACCACGATCTCCGACGACTCGACCGCCGTGGCCCAGCGCGGCTTCTTGCGCAATGTCGTCCGCGACGAGGCTTACCTGGCCGAGGCGCCCACGTTGTGGGACGTGACCTTCCAGACCGCAGTCGCCCAGGCCGAGCTGGAGGCTCGGGACTACCCGGGCGCGTACCACCGGGTCGCCTTCGCTCGCACGGACGGCGAGGGTCCGGTCTACATCGAGACGACCCGGCCGGAGCTGATTGCGGCCTGCGTGGCCCTCATCGCCCACCCGGACGACGAGCGCTACCAGCCCCTCTTCGGCAGCACCGTGCGGTCCCCGCTCTACGGCGTCGAGCTTCCGGTGCTGGCCCACGAGGCGGCCGAGCCGGACAAGGGCGCCGGCATCGCCATGTGCTGCACCTTCGGCGACCTGACCGACGTGAGCTGGTGGCGGGAGCTCCAGCTGCCGGCCCGGGTGATCGTCGGGCGCGACGGCCGAGTGCTGCCCGACCAGCCGGAGTGGATCGCCGACGCGGGGGCCTGGTCGGCCATCGCCGGGCTGACCACCTTCTCGGCCCGGCAGGCCGTCGTCGAGGCGCTCCGCGCGTCGGGTGACCTGGACGGCGAGCCGGTGCCGACCCAGCGGAAGGCCAACTTCTACGAGAAGGGCGACAAGCCGCTGGAGATCGTCTCCACCCGACAGTGGTACATCCGCAACGGTGGCCGGGACGCCGACCTCAAGCAGACCTTCCTGCAGCGCGGGGAGGAGCTGGGCTGGGTGCCGCCGCACATGAGGTACCGCTACGACAACTGGGTCGGTGGGCTGAACGGAGACTGGCTGATCTCGCGCCAGCGCTTCTTCGGGGTGCCGTTCCCGGTCTGGTACCCGCTCGACGCGGAGGGTCAGCCGGACTACGGCAACCCGATCCTGGCCAGCGAGGCCAGCCTGCCGGTCGACCCCAGCAGCGAGGTGCCCCCGGGCTACACCGAGACCCAGCGGGACCAGCCGGGCGGCTTCATGGCCGATCCCGACGTGATGGACACCTGGGCGACCTCCTCGCTCAGCCCGCAGATCGTCTGCGGCTGGGAGCGCGACGCCGACCTGTTCGAGCTCACCTTCCCGATGGATCTGAATACCCACGCGCACGAGATCATCCGGACCTGGCTGTTCTCCCGGGTGGTCCGCGCGCACTATGAGAACGACTCGCTGCCCTGGGCACGCTCCATGATCAGCGGGTACGTGATGGACCCGGACCGCAAGAAGATGAGCAAGTCCAAGAACAACGTCGTGGTGCCGACCGAGGTGCTCGAGCGGTACGGGTCGGACGCGGTGCGCTGGCGGGCGGCCAAGGCCCGGCCCGGTCTGGACTCGCCGTTCGACGAGGCGGAGATGAAGGTGGGCCGTCGCCTGGCCCTGAAGGTGCTGAACGCCAGCAAGTTCGCGTTGGGCACCGGCGCGGTGGCCGACTGGACGGCAGTCCTCGAGCCGGTCGACCGCTCGCTGCTGGCCCACCTGCACACGGTGGTCGAGCAGGCCACGGCGGCGTTCGCGGCGTACGACTACACCGGCGCGCTGGAGGTGACCGAGCAGTTCTTCTGGCAGTTCTGCGACGACTACCTGGAGCTGGTCAAGGAGCGCGCGTACGCCCAGACCGGTCCGGGCAGCCTCTCGGCCCGGGCCACCCTGGGCCTGACGCTCGACGTCGTGCTGCGGCTGCTCGCGCCGATCATGCCCTTCGTCACCGAGGAGGTCTGGTCCTGGTGGAAGGAGGGGTCGATCCACCGAGCCGCCTGGCCGACCGCCAGCGAGGTGGCCGGCGACGGTGACCCGGCCCTGCTGACCGAGGTGTCTGCGGTCCTTGTGGCGATCCGCGGCGCCAAATCGCAGGCCAAGGTGTCGATGCGCACCGAGGTGGCCGCCGCCCGCTTCTCCGGCCCCCCGGCGGCGCTCGCTCACCTGCAGGCGGTGGAGTCCGACCTCCGGGCCGTAGGCCGGATCACCGGCGAGGCCACCTGGACGGATGCCGACGGTCCGGTGACGGTGGACGTCACCCTCGCGCCGACGTCCTGAGCCCGCACGAGCTGAGCTGGCCGCGACGGCCCAGCAGGCCCAGCCCCCAGCCGAGCATCGGCCAGATCGGCCACGGGTAGCCCGCGCCGGTCAGCGCCCAGATCAGCCACAGCCCGGCGAGAACGACAACGTAGCTGACCAGGTGGAACCGCCGCCCCAGCACCGCTGGCGCCGGGACGCGCCGCTCGGGCTCGGCCGGCGGGCGCGCCGCGGCGGGCAGGTCGGCCAAGGTGGCGGCCAGCTCGTCGCGGGTCCGGGCCGACAGGGTCGCGGTCAGCCGCTCGTCGAGCTCGGATATGGTCAGCCGGCCCGCGGCGTGGTGCTCAGCCAGCAGGTCGGTGACACGCTCGCGCTCGGCGTCGCCGACGCGCAGCTGGCCGGGGGCGATCGTGAGATCAGTCATCGTGGGTCTCCTTTGTTGTGGGTGCGGCGTACGCCGCCAAGGACTGGTTGAGCAGGCTGCCGACGGCATCGGCCACCTCGCCGAACGAGCGGTTGTCGAGTCCCTGCAGCTGGCCGTTCAGCCAGAGCACGGCCAGACCGTGCACCGAGGACCAGGCCAGGTAGGCGACCGACCGTTCGTCGGCGCCGGCGGCCCATCCCTGGGCCTGTGCGGCTCGTACGCCGCTGATGAGCTGGTCGAAGGTGGCGTCGGCCGCGGCGTGCAGGGCAGGGTCGTCGCGCCGGGCCAGGTCGTTGCGCCACATCACCTCGAAGTGGGCGGGATGGGCGACCGCGAAGCCCAGGTAGGCCCGGCCGATAGCTCCGAACCGGGCCCGTTCCGGCTGGTCGTCGTCAATCTCGGCCGCGGCGTCCGCCATGGCCGCTCCGAGGAGCTCGAAGCCTTCCCGGGCGATGGCGGTGAAGACGGCCGTCTTGTCGGCGAAGTGGTTCGCCGGTGCCGCGTGCGAGACCCCGAGCTGCCGGGCCAGCGCCCGCAGGTTGACCGCCGAAGGCCCCTCGGTCGCCACCACATCGAGCGCGGCGTCCAGCAGGTCACGCCGCAGATCACCGGCGTAGTAGGTGGCGTTGCGCCGCCGAACCTCGGTCGCCATTCCCCGCTCACCTCCAGATTGACAGTGCCAATCTAGCGGACTAGATTGACACTGTCAACCTCTGGCGGCGCCTTGAGCAAGGGAGCAGGGTCAGGAGACGGGCCAGTTGAGCTCGGTCCGCAGCTCAGCCGGATCCATCTCCGGACTGGGCTCGGTGACGTAGACCTCCCAGTACGTCTCCCCGGGGGTCAGGCCCTGCTCGGCGATCCAGCCACCCAGGCGCTGCCAGGCCTCGCTCAGGCCGTCGAACGATCCGGCGTACACCACTCGGGCGACCCGACCACCGGGCAGGTCGCCGGCCTCGGCGGACCCGTCGGGCTCGATGGCCCGGCCGGTCGGGAAACCCACCTCCAGGTCCATGGTCTCGTCCGGGATGCCTCGGTAGAGGCCGAAGGCGGGACCGATGGGTACCACCCCCTGAGCGGCCATCGCCTCCCCCAGCACCGAGAACGAGCGGTCGAAGAAGTCGGTGACCTCCTCGGCGGTGATCGTTCCCCGCACCACCGCAGTGGTCACCGGCTCGACGGTCACCAGCTCGGGCGTGGGCTGGTCGGACCCGACCTGGGTCGTCATCGCGTTCTCCTGTCTGTCGCCGTGCACCAGGAAGGGTAGGCCCTGGTGCTGACCTGCTCAGCGGACGGGTGCGCTCCATCTTCCTTCGAAACCGGTCACCAACTGCAGCTCTGTCAGCCGAGGAGTTGCCACGTGTGACCGGTATTTGTCCACAGGAC
>DASQUF010000097.1:0-20486 GCA_035641435.1 Propionibacteriaceae bacterium
GATCGGTCCGGCCGAGCACGCGTTCTTCCATGACATCCTCTCGCGAGTTGAAGGAGCTTCCGCCGGGTGCTCGATGCCGGGCGGTCATGCTGCCGCCGGCTCGAGCAGCGCGTCCACGAACACCTCGGGATCGAATGGTGCCAGGTCGTCCGCGCCCTCGCCCAGCCCGACCAGCTTGACCGGGACCCCGAGCTCGCGCTGCACCTGCACCACGATGCCGCCCTTGGCGGAACCGTCGAGCTTGGTCAACACGATGCCGGTCACGTCGACCACCTCGGCGAAGATCCGGGCCTGGGTCAGCCCGTTCTGGCCGGTCGTGGCGTCCAGCACCAGCAGCACCTCGCCGACGGGCGCCTGGCGCTCGATCACCCGCTTCACCTTGCCGAGCTCGTCCATCAGTCCGGTCTTGGTGTGCAGCCGGCCGGCCGTGTCGACCAGCACCACGTCAACCTCCTGCTCGATCCCGGCCTTGACCGCCTCGTACGCCACGCTGGCCGGGTCCGCGCCCTCGTTACCGCGTACGGTAGGCACGCCCACGCGGCTCCCCCACGTCTCCAGCTGGTCGGCCGCCGCAGCCCGGAAGGTGTCGGCCGCGCCCAGCAGCACGTCCTTGTCCTCGGCGACCAGCACCCGGGCCAGCTTGCCCACGGTGGTGGTCTTTCCGGTGCCGTTCACCCCGACCACGAGCACCACCGCCGGGAACTCCATCCGGTCGGCGTGCACCGTCCGGTCCATGGCCGGGTCGATCAGCTTGATCAGCTCCGCACGCAGGATGGCCTTGGCCTGCGCCGGGTCGGACACCCCCTCCACGCGGAGCCGGCTGCGTAGCACCGTCACCAGCTCGGTGGTCGGCCCGACGCCGAGGTCGGAGGTGATCAGCGTCTCCTCGAACTCCTCCCAGGTCTCCTCGTCGATCCGGTCCCGGCTGAGCAGCAGCAGCAGCCCCCGGCTGAGGGCGGAGTTCGAGCCGGCCAGCCGCCGCCGCAGCCGGGCGAGACGGCTCTCGGGCGCCTCCGGCCGGTCGATGACCGGCATCTCGGGCTCGAGCAGATCGGGCAGGCCCCGGTCGAGCACCGACGTCGCCGTAGCGGCCTCGTCAAACGTGTCGGGGCTGGACCCGGCGTCCTGGGCCGGCTCCTGCCGACCCTCCCCCGCGGGCCGGTCAGGGATCTCCAGCTTCTGCCGGCGCCGGATGGCGGTGTTGCGCCGTACGGCCACCAGGCCGACGAGAACGAACGCGAGCAGAATGACGCCGCCAGCGACCAGCCACAGGGTTACCTGATCCACCGGCACATCTTAGTGACGGCAGCGGGTGCAGCCTTACCGCCGGTCGAGCGCCTGCAGCCGTCGCGGTGGTCGGCCCTCGCCGTTCAAATGCCGGGCGGCCCGGCGCATCAGCCGGGCGACCTGGGGAGCCTGCCGCCAGCCGCGGCCCTCTATCCCGACCAGCACCAGGGCCAGGGTGGCCGCGGCGACGGCCAGGATGACGAGCATGGTGACGACGAGCACGAGCATGTTCGGCCTCTCAGACAGTCAGTACCTGGGGAAGGAACTGCCCTACGCGGACGCGTGGTTCTTTCCCGATCCTCCCCGACGGGCTAACGCGGACCGTCGCCGCCACGCACCGGGAGCTCCTGGCAATTCGGTAAGAATCGCCCTCAGCCGCTGCGCGCTAGGCGACCGACTCGGTGTCGCGCAGCCGCTGGGAGATCACCGCCGACACGCCGTCGCCGCGCATCGTCACCCCGTAGAGGGCGTCGGCGATCTCCATCGTGCGCTTCTGGTGGGTGATCACCAGCAGCTGGCTGTGGGCCCGCAGCTCGGAGTAGATCTCCAGCAGCCGGCCCAGGTTGACGTCGTCCAGGGCCGCCTCCACCTCGTCCAGGATGTAGAACGGGCTGGGCCGGGCGATGAACAGCGAGACCAGGAACGCCACCGCAACCAGCGACCGCTCCCCGCCGGACAGCAGCGACAGCCGTTTGATCTTCTTGCCCGGCGGGCGGGCCTCCACCTCCACCCCGGTGGTGAGCCAGCGGCCCGGCTCGGTCAGCACCAGGCGCCCTTCGCCGCCCGGGAACAGCCGGGCGAACACCCGGGTGAACGCCTGTTCCACATCCGCGTACGCCTCGGCGAAGACCTGCTGCACGCGGGTGTCGACCTCGCTGATGATGTCCATCAGGTCCTCGCGGGTCCGCCGCAGGTCGTCCAGCTGGGTGGCGAGGAACTGGTGCCGCTCCTCCATCGCCTCGAACTCCTCCAGCGCCAGCGGGTTCACCCGGCCGAGCACCGCCAGGTCCCGCTCCGCGGCTCGCAGCCGCTTCTGCTGCTGCTCGCGGACGAAGGGCTGCGGCTCCCCCGGCTCCCCGTCCGGCCCGGTGGTCGGCACGGGCTGGTCAGGCCCGTACTCCGCGACCAGCACCCCCGGCTCCAACCCGAGCTCGGCCAGCACCTTCTCGGTCAGTGCTTCCACTCGCACCCGCTGCTCGGCGCGAGCCATCTCGTCCCGATGCGCCGCGTCGACCAGCGACTCGAACTCGGCGCCCAGCGAGCGCACCTGCGCGCGGGCCGCGGACAGGGCCGCCTCGGCCTCGGTACGCGCCGCCTCCGCAGCGGCCCGTTCCACCCCAGCCTGGGCCAGCGAGCGTTCGACGGCACCGGCCAGGAACCCCGCGGCGACATGGACAGCGGCTGCCGTCTCAGCCTCTCGGCGTACGCGGGCGCGGCGGGCCAGCTCGCGGGCCTGGGCCTGCCGCTGCGCCATCGCCGCCTTGCGCAACGCGTCGGCTCGGCCGGCCAGCGCCCGGACCCGCTCCTCCAGCGTCCGCAGGGCGAGCCGCGCCTCCATCTCCGCGTCGCGGCTGTGCCGCGCCTGCTCGGTCAACCGGTCCCGTTCGGCCGGGTCCGGCTCGACCTCCTCGGCGGTCTCCGCCAGCTCCAGCCGGTGCTCGAGCTCGGCCAGGCCCGAGATGTCGGAGTCGCGGGCCTGCTCCGCCCGGGTGATGGCTTGGGCGAGGCGCTCGTTCTCCTCCGACGCCGAACGGGCGGTGGATCCGAGCTGGCCGAGCTGCTCGGCCAGCGCCGCCATCGCCGCGTCCGACTCGTGCAGCCGGGTCAGCGTCTCCGCGACGGCGGAGCTCGCGTCCCGGTGCTGCTCCTCCAGCTGGCTCTGCGCAAAGCGCAGCCGGTCGTAGCGGTGACCGGCCTCGGTGAGCCGCTGCTCCGCCTCGTCGATCGCCGCCTGCACCTCGATCAGACTGGGCTGCGCGGACGAGCCACCCGCCGCGAAGTGGGCGCTGAGGACATCGCCGTCCCGGGTCACCGCCACCAGGTCCGGCAGCCCCGCCACCAGGTCCTGGGCCGCCGGGAGGTCGTCGACCACCGCGACCTTGCGCAGCACCCGCTGCACCGCGCCGCGCAGCTCGTCGGGCACCGAGACCACATCGAGGGCGTACCGGGCCGATGCCGGCAGCGCGGGCCAGTCGGTCGGCTGCTCGGTCGGCGCCGCCCCACTCAGCAGCAGGCCGGCCCGGCCGAGATCCTCGGCCTTGAGGTGGCCGAAGGCCCCCACCGCGGCGTCCAGCCCGGCCACGGCGACCGCGTCGGCCGCGGCGCCGAAGGCCGCGGCGATCGCCGTCTCGTAGCCCGCCTCCACCCCGACCAGGGCGGCCACCGAGCCGAGCAGCCCCTCGACATGGTCGGTGGCGGCCAGCAGCGCCGACGAGGCGTCCTTGCGGTTGAGCCCGACGTGCAGCGCCTCGACCCGGGCGGCGAGAGCGGCCCGCTCCTGAGCGGCGCCGAGCTCCTGGCGGCGCAGCTCGGCCAGCTGGGCCTCGATCACGTCGAGCGCCTCGACGGCCGACTCGTGCTCGGCATCCAGCCCCAGCTCGCCGGCGTCGAGCCCGGCCACCTTCGTCTCCAGGGCGGTGAACGCCCGGGCGGCCTGGGCGGCGCGCTCAGCTGCCTCCTGCTGGGCCGTGGTCAACCGGCCGATCTCCGCGTCCGCGGCGGCCGCCCGGCTGCGGAGCGAGCTCACCTGCCCGTTCAGTCGGGCCAGGCCCTCCCGGCGGTCGGAAGCGGCGCGGACCAGGCCAGCCAGCCGGGCCTCCTCGGCCTGCCGGGCGGCCTCCCGCTCGGCCGCGTACGCCGACGCCTCGGTCAGCGCCTGGCTCTTGGCCGCCAGCTCGCCGGCCAACTGCTGCTCGGCCGTCGACACGCTGTCGGCTTCCCGGTCCAGCTCGTCCGGGTCACGCCCCACCCGGAGCTCACCGGGCTCGTCCTCCGCGTGCCGCATCCGCTCCCGGGCTATGGACAGCGTGGTTCCGACTCGCTCCCGCAGCGCGGCCAGCGAGTACCAGGTCTCCTGCGCCGCCGCAAGGGCCGGCACGCCGCGGCGTACGGCCGCCTCGGCCTCCACGTCGGCGGCGCGTGCCCTGTCCAGCGCCTCCTCCAGCGCAACCCGGCGGTGCTGCATCGCCCGCTCGTCGGCCAGGTCCGACTCCAGAGCCAGGGTGGCCTGGACCATGTCGTCGGCCAGCAGCCGGGCCTTGGCGTCGCGCAGCTCGGCCTGGATCCCCGCCGCCTTGCGGGCCACCTCGGCCTGCCGGCCGAGTGGCTTCAGCTGCCGCCGGATCTCGCTGAGCAGGTCCGACAGCCGGTTCAGGTTGCCCTCACACGCCTCCAGCTTGCGGAGCGCCTTCTCCTTGCGCTTGCGGTGCTTGAGCACCCCGGCGGCCTCCTCGATGAACCCGCGTCGGGTCTCCGGGGTGGCTTGAAGGATGGAGTCGAGCTGGCCCTGGCCGACGATGACGTGCATCTCCCGACCGATGCCGGAGTCGCTGAGCAGGTCCTGTACGTCCAGCAGCCGGGCCGGGTTGCCGTTGATCGCGTACTCCGACCCGCCGTGCCGGAACATCGTGCGGGAGATGGTGACCTCGACGTAGTCGATCGGCAGCGCGCCGTCGGAGTTGTCGATGGTCAGCACCACCTCGGCCCGCCCGAGCGGCGCCCGGCCGGCTGTCCCGGCGAAGATGACGTCCTCCATCTTGCCGCCGCGCAGACTCTTCGCCCCCTGCTCGCCCATCACCCAGCTCAGCGCGTCCACCACGTTGGACTTGCCCGACCCGTTGGGTCCGACCACGCAGGTGACGCCGGGCTCGAAGTTGAGGGTGGTTGCCGACGCGAAGGACTTGAAACCGCGCAGGGTCAAGCTCTTGAGGTACAACGTCGGCCTTTCACTCGCCTGCGGGAAGGCGCGATCACTGTAACCGAGCCGGCCAACGATCCCCGGGACGTCAGCGTCCTGAGTCCGGGTCAGCCGCGCGAGGTCGGGGCCGCGGCATGCTCCGGGTCGAGCTCGGCCGTCGCCGATCCGGCGACGCTGTTCTTTCCCCGGACGGCGGAGAAGGTCCAGATCTTGTTCAGCACGAAAGAGACCGGGGTGACCACGGCGATGGTGACCAGCTGCGCCCAGTAGAGCCGGGTGCGGAAGCCGGTCGAGTCGTCGAAGAACTCCGGAGACAGCGCCAGCGGCGACAGCGGGTGCATCAGCAGGGTCAGGATGCCCAGGCCGACCACCTGGGCGAGCAGGCCGACGGTCAGGAAGGGCAGATACTCCCGCAGCCAGCCCGAATGCTTCGCACTCCGGAACGTCCAGGCGCGGTTGAGCTGGAAGTTCCACAGGTTGGCGACCAGGAAGGCGACGGTGGAGAAGCCGTGGTACCAGCGCACGTTGAAGTCGGTGAGCGGCAGACCCAGCAAGACGCTGTGCTCGTCCGGCCCGATCTTGTTGCAGAGAACCGTGACCAGGAGGTTGACGAGGACGCCGGACAGCCCGACCACCCCGAAGCGGAACAGCAGCCGCCAGTTGTGGGCGTGACGAACGAAGATGTAGTGCTTCAGCCGTTCCATGGCTCCTCGACCTTACCCAACGGCGCCCGGCGGACTCGGGGAGCGGTGCGCGGGGCGCGCTGACAGCGGGGGCACCGGAAGGACGACCGGTTCATGAACGGCTCCCGGCGGATCGGGGTGCCGCAGCGCGGGCAAGGCTCGCCCTCCCGGCCGTACGCGGCCAGCGACCGGTCGAAGTAGCCGCTGCTGCCGTTGACGTTGACGTAGAGGGAGTCGAAGGACGTGCCGCCATGGCCGAGGGCCCTGCGCATCACCTCGGCGGCGGCGGTCAGCACCTCGGTGGCCCGGGCCCGGGTGAGCGCCTGCGTAGGCCACGCGTAATGCAGCCGGGCGACCCACAAGGCCTCGTCGGCGTAGATGTTGCCGATCCCGGACACCAGCTGCTGGTCCAGCAGCGCCCGCTTGATCCCGGTGCGCTTGGCCCGCAGCCGGGCCACGGCTGCGGCGAGGTCGAAGTCGGGGTCGAACGGGTCCCGGCCGATGTGCGCGACCTCGTCGGGCAGCTCGGCCCCGCCCGGCGAGAGCGACAGCCCGCCGAACATCCGTTGGTCGACGAAGCGCAGCCCGGGGTCCCCGTCGGCGAAGCGGAACAGGACCCGAGTGTTGGGCACCAGCGGGGCGTCGGCGTCGTCCATTCGGAACTGGCCGCTCATGCCGAGATGGGCCAGGACGGCGTTCCCGTCGGTCAGCGGCAGCCAGAGGTACTTGCCGCGGCGGCGGGGCTCGGCAAATGTCCGGCCGACCAGCTGGGCGGCGAAGTCTTCGGCCCCGAGCAGGTGGCGGCGGACCGGGCGGGGATGCAGGACATCCACCGCGGTGATCTGGCGGCCGGTGATTGCCGCGGCCAGACCGCGACGGACCACCTCGACCTCGGGCAGCTCGGGCACGCGGGGTCAGCGAGCGGCGGCGGGGCCGGTGCCGCGTGGACCCTTGAGGGCCGCGAAGGCGATAGCCGCGGCGTTCTGCTCGGCCTCCTTCTTGTTGCGGCCGGCGCCCGGGCCGTAGCGCTGGTTGTCGATCTTGACGACGGCCGAGAAGGATTTCGCATGGTCGGGCCCGGACTCGACCACCTCGTACCCCGGCACACCAAGCCCGGCCACCGAGGCGATCTCCTGCAGGCTCGTCTTCCAGTCCAGCCCGGCCCCGCGGGTGGCCACGTCCGCCATCAGTCCGTCGAACAGGTGATGCACGAAGTCCCGCGCGGCCTCGACGCCGTGCTGCAGGAACACTGCACCGATCACGGCCTCCATGGTGTCGGCCAGGATCGAGGACTTGTCCCGGCCGCCGGTGCTCTCCTCCCCGCGGCCGAGGTGGATCACCGCGCCGAGGTCGAGATCGCGAGCGATGTCGGCCAGCGCCCGCGAGTTCACCACCGCGGCCCGCAGCTTGGCCAGCTGACCCTCGGACAGGTCTGGATAGGACACGAACAGGTGCTCGGTCACCACCAGACCAAGCACGGCGTCGCCGAGGAACTCCAGACGCTCGTTGGTCGGCAGGCCGCCACGTTCGTACGCGTACGAGCGGTGGGTCAGGGCACGGTCCAACAACTCGGGATCAACACTCATCCCGAGCTCGGTAAGCAGGTCGCCGGCCGGCAGGCGCGCGCCGACCGGCTCGGAACGGATTAGGACGAGATGACCTGTCGCCGGGCCGCGCGCGGCCCGTACTGGCCGCAGGACGGACACGCCACGTGGGGCAGGTGCTTCGCCCGGCAGGCCGGGTTGGCGCAGGTGACCAGGACCGGTGCAGTCGCCTTCCACTGGGATCGGCGATGTCGGGTGTTGCTCCGAGACAATCGCCTCTTGGGGACGGCCACGTTCTGTTCTCCTTGCGTCATGCGGAACCGGATCCCTCCGGTTCCTTAGTTGGTCCTCGGATCGCTTGCTACATCGTAAGTTGCCTGGTCGCCACGCTCAAACTGCCGGAGCGCATCCCAGCGTGGATCGTGATCTGCCCGGTGCTCGTGGCCGGGGGCGTCGTTCAGGTTGGCCCCGCACTGCAGGCAGAGCCCGGCACAGTCCGGACGGCAGAGCGGCTGGAACGGCAGCTCGAGCACCACCGCGTCCCGCAGCAGCGGCTCCAGGTTGATCAGGTCCCCCGTCATCCGGCTGGCCTCCTCCTCTTCTGCCCCGCTGCCGGGGTAGACGTACAGCTCCTGGAGGTCGACCTCGATCCGGTCCTCGACCGAGGATAGGCAGCGGACGCACTCACCGCGGATCTCGACCTGCGCCGTCCCGGTGACCAGCACCCCCTCGACCGCCGACTCCAGCCGCAGGTTCAGCTGGGTCGGAGATCCCGCCGGCACACCGATGACCTCGATACCCAGATTCGTGGGCGCGTCGACCGTCGTCTGTACCAGCTTGAGGGCACCCGCCCGACGCCCCAGCTCGTGGGTATCGAGCACCAGGCCCGAGCGCCGGTCCAGCGCACTCATTCGGATCGTCCTTTCTCGGCTCAGCCCGTCACCCGGCCGGCGTTCGATCCTACCGAACGGTACAAACCGACTGGAGCGCCCACCGAGACGGTGGATGCCGAGTTCCGCCCACCCGGCCGCGGCCTTGGTCCCGGTGGGGCTCACGAGCAGAAGGGCCTACTCGGCGAGGACGCGCTGGTCGACCTGGCCGAAACCGTCGAGACCGCTGCGCTCAGCGAGGCGTAGCCGGGCGGTCTTCACCTGGCTGGCGGTCTTGTGCAGCACCGACTCGAAGCCCGCCATCCGTTGGTCGATGAACTCGTCGGTCTCCCGGCGCAGCGCGGCGGCCTCTTCCTCGGCCTCGGCCAGCAGCTGGGCGGCCTGGTCGTTGGCCACCCGCACGACCTCGCTGTGCTGCGCCAGCATCGCGGCATGCTCGCGAGCCTCGCCGAGAATTCGGCCCGCCTCCGCCTCGCCGTCGGCGACCTTGGCCGCGGCCCGGTCGAGCACGGCCTGGGCGTCCGCGATCTCGTCGGGCAGGTTATCGATGACGTCGTCGATCGCGGCCAGCACGTCGCCGCGGTTGATCACGCAGGAGGCGGACATCGGCATCGCCCGAGCGTTGAGAATCAGCTCGCGCAGGTTCGCGAGCTTCTCCTCGGCGGTCTCCCGGTCAGCCATCTCCACCTCTCGTCGTTCGCTCTAATAATGTAACGCGATCGTTGCTGCCCGTTCAGTCCTCAACCAGTTGTGCACTCACTCGGGCGGCGGCCTGCTCGGCGACCGCCGGCGGGAGGAACCCCGACACGTCGCCGCCCAGGGTGGCCACCTCGCGCACCAGGGACGAGGACACGAACGCCCACTGCGGGTCGGTGGGCAGCAGGATCGTGTCCACCCCGGTGAGGCGCCTGTTCATCTGCGCCATCTGGACCTCGTAGGCGAAGTCCGCCGCCCGTACGCCCTTGCTGATCAGGCCGACGTCGTTCGCGGTGCAGAAGTCGACGAGCAGTCCCTTGAACAGGGTCACCGACACGTTGTCCCACTCGGCGCAGGCCGCCTCGAGCATGGCGACCCGCTCCTGCGGGGTGAACAGGCCGTTCTTCGCCATGTTGTCGCCCACCGCGACGATGACCTGGTCGGCCAGCCGGGTCGTGCGCTGGATGATGTCGAGATGACCGTGGGTAACCGGGTCGAACGACCCCGGGCAGACTGCTCGGGTCATGAGTTCACTTCCTCCACCTGTGCTCGTACGCCGAAGTACACGGTGGTCTCACCGTAGGCCCGGCTCCAGGTCTCCGTGACCGAGGCTGGCCAAGTCGGCGGCGGCGTTCGCCGCGACCGCTCGACCATCACCAGGGCGGGCCGGTTGAGCCAGCCGTGGGCCTCGAGGTCGGCGAGCTGGGCCTCAGCGACCGGCGTGGGCACGTCGTACGGCGGATCGGCGAAGACGACGTCGAAGCCGGTCTCGGCCGGACGCCGGAGCAGGGCGGGTACGTCGCCCGGCCGTACGCCGACCGCCAGCCCGAGCTCGGCCGCGTTCCGCCGGATGAGCTGGACGGTCGAGCGGTCCTGCTCCACCAGCAGTACCGGGGCGGCTCCACGGCTGGCCGCCTCCAGCCCCACCGCGCCCGAGCCGGCGTAGAGGTCGCAGAAGGCGAGCCCGGCCAGCGCCTGCTCCGGCGGCCGGTCGGCGGTCCGCGCCCACGCCGCCACGGCGGAGAAGACGGCCTCGCGGACCCGGTCGGTGGTCGGCCGGGTGTTCCGACCGGACGGCATCCTTATCCGGCGGCCACCCGCCGACCCGGCGATGATCCGGCTCAGTGTTGTCCTCCTGGCGCATCGCGCTCGACTCCGGTCACGTCCGCTCCAGCCATTCCCCCGCCGCCTCGGTCTCCAGCTCGGTCACGATGTCGGCCAGCGCGGGGTCGCTCAGCTCGGGGTCATCGGCGATGCAGCGCTCCGCCAGCTCCCGGGCCCCGGTCAGCAGGTCGGCGTCGTCCAGAACGCGCAGCAGTTTCAGGCTGGATCGGCTGCCCGACTGGCTGGCTCCGAGCACGTCGCCCTCCCGGCGTTGGGCCAGGTCCACCTCGGCCAGGGCGAACCCGTCGCGGGTCCCGGCCACCGCGTCCAGTCGCTGGCGAGCCAGGGACCCGTCATCGGCCGTGGTGAGCAGCAGGCAGACCCCGAGGTGGCCACCCCGGCCGATCCGCCCGCGGAGCTGGTGCAGCTGGGAGATCCCGAACCGGTCGGCGTCGCTGATCACCATCACCGACGCGTTGGGCACGTCCACCCCAACCTCGATCACCGTGGTGGCGACGAGCACGTCGGTCTCCCCGGCCACGAACCGGGCCATCACGGCGTCCTTCTCCTCAGCGGGCAGCTGGCCGTGCAGCATGGCGACCCGGACGCTGGCCAGCGGACCATCGCGAAGCTCGGCGTACAGGTCCTCCACGGCGACGGCCGGCGCCTGGTCGGCGGTTGCCGTCCGGTCGGCCTCTCCGGCGGAGATCCGGGCGCACACGACGTAGGCCTGCCGCCCCTGCCCGACCTCCTCCAGGATCCGCTGCCAGGCCCGCTGCACCCAGGCCGGCTGACGCTTCGCGTCGACCACCACCGTGCCCACGTCCGCCCGGCCGGCGGGTAGCTCGCGCAGGGTCGCCGTCTCCAGGTCACCGAAGACGGTCATGGCCACCGACCGCGGGATCGGGGTTGCCGTCATCACCAGCACGTGTGGACGGCTCGTCGCCTTGGCGCTCAGCGCGGCTCGCTGCTCGACCCCGAAGCGGTGCTGCTCGTCGACCACGACGAGGCCGAGGTCGGCGAACTGCACCCCGGCGCTGAGCAAGGCGTGGGTGCCGATGACGATCCCGGCCTCCCCCGACGCCGCCCGCAGGGTCGCCTCCCGGCGTGAGGCCACCGACTGCGAGCCGGTGACCAGCACCACCCCGGTCGCGTTGTCCACCGCCGCCAGCGTGCCGCCCTCGGCGAGGTCACCGAGCAGCCGGCTCACCGTCTGGAAGTGCTGGGCCGCAAGGACCTCCGTTGGCGCCAGCAACGCCGCCTGCCCGCCGGCGTCGACCACCGCCAACATGGCGCGCAGCGCGACCAGGGTCTTGCCGGAGCCGACCTCGCCCTGCAGCAGGCGCTGCATCGGGAACGTCCGAGCCAGCTCGGCGAAGATCTGCTCGCTGACCTCGACCTGGCCGGCGGTCAGGGTGAAGGGCAGCTTGGCGTCGAAGGCGTCCAGCAGCCCGCCCGTACGCCGCGGGCGCGGCTCCGCCCGATGAGAGGCCGCGTCGGCGCGGCGGTAAGCCATGGTCAGCTGCAGCCCGAAGGCCTCGTCGAACCGCAGCCGGTCGCGCCCGCGCTCGGCCTCGTCGAAGTTCTGCGGCTGATGGACGAAGCGGAAGGCGGTCTCCAGGTCGACGACCCCCGCCGCGTCGCGAACCCAGGAGGGGACGGGGTCCTCCAGCCCGGTCAGGGTGTCCAACGCCAGCGCCGCGCACTCCGCCACCGTCCAGGTCCGCAGCTTGCCGGTCAACGGGTACAGGCCGATGAGCGGGCTCTCCGCGGCCCGGGCGAGGCTGGCGTTGCGCTGGGCGCCGGCGACGACCCGGCCCTGGTCGTCCAGGGTGACGAAGTCCGGATGAGCCAGCTGGAGCTTGCGGTTGAACTCGCGGACCTTGCCGGCGAAGATCCCCCGCGCCCCGGGCCGCAGCGCCGACTGCCAGTAGCTGATCAGCCGGGACTGGCCGAAGAAGGTCAGTGTGAGGTAGCCGCGCCGGTCGGTGATGGTCGCCTCCAGCCGCGGTTTCCGGGCGGAGCGGTCGTGGGTGTAGAACACCTTGGCGTCCACCACCTCGGCCAGGACTGTGACCTCCTCGCCGTCCCGCAGGGTCGACAGGTCGCTCAGCTCGGTGCCGGAGAAGTAGCGGCGAGGCAGGTGCCGCATCAGGTCACCGACGGTCCAGATCTTGAGGGTCTCGAAGGGCTTGGCGGTCTTGGCTCCCACCACGTTCTCCAGCCGGTTGTTCAGCCGGCGGAAGGTCGCGGTGCGCCAGGGTGACGGGGCGAGCCGGAGGGTCATTCCAACCCCAGCAGTAGCGGGTAGCGGGCCTGCCCTCCGGCGACCAGCTCGACATCGACCCCCGGCCACTGGGCGCGGAGCCGGTCGGCCAGCCGTTCCGGCAGCTCGTCGTCCACACCGGCTCCGACCACCAGGGTGAGCAGCTCGCCACCGGGCGACAGCAGCCGCCGAGCGACCGTCCAGGCGACGTCGGCCACCGAGTCGCCGATCTCGACGAAGTCGCCCATCACGATGCCGAGGACGTCGCCCGCCCGACAGGGTCCGGCCATGGTCATCGCCGCCCCCTCGGCGACGGTCACCCCGCCGTGTCGGGCGTGTCCGGCCGCGTTGCTCATCGCCACCACGACCGACTCGAAGTCCGCTGACGGCTCGTGCACGGCCATGGCCGCCAGACCCTGGACCTGGGCCACCGTCGGGATCACCGTCACCCGCCGGTGGGGCCGGCGCAGCGCGGTGGCCAGCTCCCCGGCCCGCCCGAGGGTGCCCGAGTCGTTGGGCAGGATGATCAGGTCGCCGGTGGCGTGCTCAGCGGCGGCGGTCAGCTCGACCAGGGCCTGCTCGCGGTCGGCGGCCAGCACCGGCGTCCCGCCCAGCCCGCGGACCGCGTCGGCCAGGCCGGGCCCGGCCACCACCGACAGCACACTCCGCTCGGCGGTCTCCGCCACCGGCTCCGGCGGCAGCGCGGTGACCCGGATGTGGCTCAGCCGGCCGCGTCCGAGCGCCGCCTCGATCGCCGGCCCCGCCTCGGCCAGGTGTACATGCACCTGCGCCACCGTCGAGTCCCCCACCAGCACGACGCTATGGCCGAGCGCCGACAGTTCGGCCGACAGAGCGTCCCGGATGGGAGCAGCCGCCCCGTGCAGGGCGTACATCACCTCGTACTCCAGCGGCTGCTGCCCGTTGTCGATCGGCTCGACCGCCGCCTTCGCCGAAGCGGTCAGCGGCTGGGCCGGCGCTCCGCCGAGCACCTCGACCAGGGCATCCAGCAGCAGCACGTACGCCTGGCCGCCGGCATCAGGCACCCCGGCCGCGGCCAGGACCGCCAGCTGCGACGGCGTACGGGCCAGGGCCGCCCGTGCGGCCGCCTGCGCCGCTTCCGCCACCGCCCGACCGGCTCCCGGCGAGTCCGTCCGGGCGGTCTCGGCCGCATCGGCCGCCGAATCGGCCACGGTGAGGATCGTGCCCTCGACCGGGCGGGCCACTGCCCGCCGGGCCGCGGTCGCCGCGGTGCGCAGCAGGTCGGCGACCTGTACTCCTGGTGCGTACTGCCCCTGCTCGGCCAGCCGGCGGGCGATGCTGGTCATCATCTCCGCGAGGATGGCTCCGGAGTTGCCGTGCGCGGACAGGATGGCCCCGCGGACCAGCGCGTCGACCCGCTCCGGACCGGCCTCGGCCGCGGCGGCGACGATGCCCTCCATGGTCAGCCGGACGTTGGTCCCGGTGTCGGAGTCTGGCACGGGGTACACGTTCATGGCGTCCAGCGCCGGGGCCGACTCGGCCACGACCGCGGCGGCGCGGTGCAGCCAGGCGTCGAACGTCGCCCAAAGCGTCGCCGCCTGCTGTTCGACCGGGCCCGGCACGGGCCCAACCCTATCCACCGGCGTCGGGCGCCGGAGTCCGGCGAACGGCGCGCTCCCTTGTGTCATTGCCCGCGCCGCGGGAGTCCGAGGGGGTCGTCCCGCTTGCTCGAATTCGACCCCTCCTGGCCCGCTCGGGTACGCTGGTGCGGTTGCCCGGACGGGCACGACCAACTCGGACAGGTAAGTGGGAGCGAACTCCAGTGGCTGCGGTATGTGACGTGTGCGGCAAGGGGCCGGGCTTCGGCCACAACGTGCCCTGGTCGAAGAAGAAGACCAACCGCCGCTGGAATCCCAACATCCAGCGGGTCAACGCTGCGGTCTCCGGTCACCACAAGCGTCTGAACGTCTGCACCTCCTGCATCAAGGCCGGCAAGGTCACTCGCTGACCTCCTCCGCCGGGCGCTCGGCGAGCAGGTAACAGCGCCGGCTCGGGTACTCGTACGCCGGGTCCGGTCGCCGCAACGTCTGGGCGTTGACCACCAACCCGGCCCGCTCCACGTCGGCCACCACATCCTGGGGCGGCAGGAAGTAGCCGTCGATCGAGACCGGCTTCCCGAACCATTCGCTCAGGTGGCTGACGCCGCCCGCGGGGATCTCCGCGCTGTCGACGTGGAACGCCACCAGCACCAGCCCTCCGGGCCGCAGCACCCGCGCCAGCTCGTTCATTGCCAGGGCGCGTTCGGCCGCGGTCAGGTGGATGATCGCGTACAGGCAGGCTGCCCCGGCCCAGGCCTGGGCCGGCACCGGCAGGTCGAGCATCGAGGCGCGGAGGAACTCCAGGTCCGGATGTCGTTCCCGGGCGACGGTGACCATCTCCGCCGACAGGTCGACCCCGATCACGTCGGGGTGACGGTCGGCGAGGAACCGGGTCACGTGGCCGGGCCCGCACCCGACGTCAGCCAGTCGTCCCGGGCGAGTCTGTTCGGCGAGCATGCCGAGCAGCGCGCGGTCGAGCGGCTTGTGGTCCAGCTCGTCGGAGAGCTGGTCGGCGTACGCCCGGGCTACGGCGTCGTAGGTGGCGCGGACCGAAGGTTCGGACCCATCACCCGCCGCGCTCACGCCTGGATCACCACGGGGATGATCATCGGCCGGCGGCGGTGGGTGTCGTTGACCCACTTGCCGACCCGGCGGCGGATCACCTGCTGCAGCCGGTGGGTGTCGTCCACGCCCTCGGTCAGTGCCTCCTCCAGCGCGGCGACGATCAGCGGCCGGACGGAGTCGAACACGGAGTCGTCCTCGACGAAACCGCGAGCGTGGATGTCCGGCCCGGAGACGATCTTGGACGCGTGGGTGTTGACCACCGTGACCACCGAGATGAACCCCTCCTCGCCCAGGATGCGCCGGTCGGTCAGCGAGGTCTCGGAGATGTCGCCGACCGTGCTGCCGTCGACGAAGATGTAGCCGGCGTCGACCTTGCCGACGACGCGGGCGCGCCCGTCGGCGAGGTCGACCACCATGCCGTCCTCGGCGATGATCGTGCGGTCCCGGGGCACTCCGGTGGCCATGGCCAGGTCGCCGTTGGCCATCAGGTGGCGGACCTCGCCGTGCACCGGCATCACGTTGCGCGGCTTGACCATGTTGTAGGCGTAGAGCAGCTCGCCGGCAGCGGCATGCCCGGAGACGTGCACCAGGGCGTTGCCCTTGTGCACCACCTGCGCGCCGAGCCGGCTGAGGCCGTTGATCACCCGGTAGACGGCGCTCTCGTTGCCGGGGATCAGCGAGCTGGCCAGCACCACGGTGTCGCCCCGGGTGAGCGTCACCACGGGGTGCTCCCGGTTGGCCATCCGCGACAGGGCCGAGAGCGGCTCGCCCTGCGAACCCGTCGAGATGATCACCACCTGCTCGGCACGGTAGTTCTCGATGTCGCGCAGCTCGATGAGGGTGTTGCCGGGCACCCGAAGGTAGCCCAGGTCGCGAGCCACGCCCATGTTCCGGAGCATCGAGCGGCCGACGTAGACCACCTTGCGGCCGTGGGCCACCGCCGCGTCGAGCACCTGCTGGACCCGGTGCACGTGCGAGGCGAAGCAGGCGACGATGACCCGCTGGCGGCTCGCCGCGAAGATCCGCTCCAGCACCGGGGAGATGTCGCGCTCGGGGGTGACGAAGCCTGGGATCTCGGCGTTGGTCGAGTCGACCATGAACAGGTCCACCCCCTCGGTACCGATGCGGGCGAACGCCCGCAGGTCGGTCAGCCGGCCGTCCAGTGGGAGCTGGTCGGCCTTGAAGTCCCCGGTGTGCAGGATGGTGCCGGCCGGCGTACGCACGGCGACGGCCAGCGCGTCGGGGATCGAGTGGTTCACCGCGATGAACTCGAGGTCGAACTCGCCGATGCGGATCCGGTCGCCGGCGGCGACGACCCGCTGGTCGGTGGTGCGCAGCCGGTGCTCCCGGAACTTCTCCGCGAGCAGGGCCAGGGTCAGCTTCGAGCCGACCAGCGGGATGTCCGCCCGCTGCCGGAGGAGATAGGGCACCGCCCCGATGTGGTCCTCGTGACCGTGGGTCAGGACCAGACCGACCACGTCATCCAGCCGATCCGTGATCGCGTCGAACCCCGGCAGGATCAGGTCCACCCCGGGGTGGTTCTCCTCGGGGAACAGCACTCCGCAGTCGATCAGCAGCAGCTGCCCGGCGAACTCCAGCACCGCCATGTTGCGGCCGACGTCGCCCAGTCCGCCGAGCGGGATGATACGCAGTGCGTTCCGGGCCAGCGGCGGCGGGGTCTGCAGACTACTGGCGGCCACGGGAGCACACCCTACACAAGACGATCTTCGACCCCCCGGAGAAGAGTGAGGCCGGTCAGTCGCCTGCTCGGGGGTTCAGGTGACTGACCGGTTGCCTGCTACATCGTGACAATACTTGAGATCATTACCGGTTCCCGCCTGTGACCTGGAGCACACGATGATCACCCGGGCTAGCATCGGGCCGTGCCGGAAGCCGTTGCCGACTCCGTCCGCCTGGCCTGGCCCAGCGAGGCCGCCGGGATCGCCGCCGTCCAGCGCCGCGGCTGGGCGGGCCAGCTGCCGACCGACCTCGCCGACGCGATGCTTGAGTCGGTGTCGGCCGAGGAGATGACGCAGGCCTGGCATCGGGCGATCACCCGGCCCCCACAGGCCAGCTACCGGGTGCTGGTGGCCGTCGAAGCCGGGCGGGTGGTCGGTTTCGCCAGCACCATGCCCAGCCCCGACGAGGACGGCGAGCCGAGCGAGGACGGCCAGATCGAGGAGTTTGTCGTCGATCCGCCGGCGCAACGTCGCGGGCATGGTTCGCGGCTGCTGCATGCCTGCGCCGACACACTCCGCTCCGACGGGTTCTCCCGGGCCCGCTGGTGGGTGGGGGTTGAGAACGAGCCGTTGCAGGCGTTCCTGGTCGCGGCCGGCTGGGCCCCGGACGGCGCCCAGCGCGAGATCGGCACCGACGACGAGAGTCTCCGCTTCCGCCAGATCCGCCTGCATACGGAGCTGTAGCGAGGGTCAGCGAGACAACGGGATGCCGTCGCCGACCACGCCGGCATAGATCCCGCCGTCCTGCGGGTCGATGGAGCTGAGCTGTAGACCGAGCGGGACGCCGGTGACCGGGATGGGCTTCAGCAGCGTCCTCAGCAGCGCGTCGGCGGTGAACCCGGGTAGGTCGACTCCGGCCACGCTGATCTCCGGGTCGGTCAGGGTGATCGTCTGCGCCTCCGCGTCGAGCTCCGGACGGCCGGTGATCTCGGTCTTCACCTCCCGGCCCACGATGGTCGTGGTCTGGTCGATCTGCACTCGTCCGTTGCCGACGTAGGTCAGCGGCGCCCCGGCGACGGCCTCCAGGGCCGAGTAGTCGATGCGGGCCGTGCCCTCGGCGTGCGAGGCCGTCATGGTGGTGAACCAGTCGGTGCTGGTTACGTCGGTCAGCACCAGGTCCGCGTGGGCGATGGGCAGCGCGCCGTCCCCGGACGCGGGGATGTTGTCCGCCACCACCCGGGTCGTGCCGACGGATCTGGCCACTACCTGGGTGAGAAACGGCCGGCCGGCGATGTCGACGGCCGGCGTTTCGGGGGTGCCCAGCTGGGACTGCAGCACTGACGCGACCTCGCGCTCCGCCCGCTGCTCGGCGTACCGGTCCCCCAGGTACAGCCCACCGCCGAGCAGGGCCAGCACGATCAGCACGATCAGCAGGGGACCGACGGCCGAGCGCCGGCGACGGGTCTGGCTCACTGAGTTCCCCGAGTCCGAAGTCTCTTGACCCCGGACGCCACCCAGGCACGCCCTTCGCGGCGTTCTCCTCGGTCGAGATCCGACCCGGTAGCCCTCCCTCGTCGGCCTTGCGATGCACGCACCCGGACGACGCCGGTGGTCAAGGAACCTCGGGCTCGGGGCACTAGCCGATGCCCAGGATCGACTCGATCCCGACGGTCAGCCCCGGACGGCCGCCAACCGCCCGCGCCGCCGCGACCACGCCGGGCATGAACGAGACGCGGTCCAGCGAGTCGTGCCGGATGGTCAGCGTCTCGCCCTCGGCGCCGAACAGCACCTCCTGGTGGGCGACCAGGCCGCGCACCCGTACGCCGTGCACGCGAATCCCGTCGACGGTCGCGCCGCGGGCGCCGGGCACCTCCTGCACCGTGGCGTCTGGGGGCGGGGGCAGCGAGGCCGCAGCCCGGGCGGCAGCGACCCGGCGGGCGGTAGCAGCCGCGGTTCCGGAGGGCGCGTCGGCCTTGCCGGGATGGTGCAGCTCGATGATCTCGACGCTCTCGTAGAAGGCCGCCGCCTGCTCCGCGAAGTGCATCATCAGCACCGCGCCGATCGAGAAGTTCGCCGCGACCACCACGCCCACCTCGGGACGCTCGGCCAGCTGCTGTCGTAAGCGGTTCAGACGCTCGTCGGTGAAGCCGGTGGTGCCGACGACGGCGGAGATGCCGTGTTCGATACACCAGGTCAGGTTGTCCATCACGGCGTCAGGGTGGGTGAAGTCGACCGCCACGGCGGCAGCCTTGGCCGGCTCCCGGTCGTCGCCCAGGTCCAGCGCTGCGACGAGGTTCAAGCCCTCGGCCGCCTCGACGGCCCGGCAGACCTCCGCGCCCATCCGGCCGCGGGCACCGAAGACGGCAACGTTCACCGGGCCAACCTATCCCCGCAACTGTCAGAGCCTCAGCACCATATGGGGTGCTGAGGCTCTGACACCTCGGCGAAAGGGAGTCGCCGCTTAGACGGCCGCGGGCTCCTCGACCACCGGGACCAGGGACAGCTTGCCCCGGTCGTCGATGTCGCTGATCTCCACCTGCAGCTTCTGACCGACGCTGACCACGTCCTCGACGCTCTCCACCCGTCCGCCACCGGCCAGCGGCCGCAGCTTGGAGATGTGCAGCAGACCGTCCTTGCCGGGCAGCAGCGAGACGAAGGCGCCGAACGCCGTGATCTTGACCACGGTGCCCAGGTAGCGCTCGCCCTTCTCCGGCATGGTCGGGTTGGCGATCGCGTTGATCGTCGCCCGCGCGGCCTCGGCCTTCTCACCGGAGTCCGCACCGACGTAGATCGTGCCGTCGTCCTCGATGGTGATCTCGGCGCCGGTGTCGTCCTGGATCTGGTTGATGACCTTGCCCTTGGGGCCGATCACCTCGCCGATCTTGTCCACCGGGATCTTCATGGTGATGATCCGCGGCGCGTAGGGGCTCATCTCGTCCGGACCGTCGATGGCTTCCGCCATCACCTCGAGCAGGGTGGTCCGGGCGTCCTTCGCCTGGGTCAGCGCCTGGGCCAGGACGGAGGCCGGGATGCCGTCCAGCTTGGTGTCCAGCTGCAGGGCGGTGATGAAGTCCTTCGTCCCGGCGACCTTGAAGTCCATGTCGCCGTACGCGTCCTCGGCGCCCAGGATGTCGGTCAGGGCCACATACGACGTCTCGCCGTCCACCGTGTCGGAGACCAGGCCCATGGCGATGCCGGCCACCGGCGCGCGCAGCGGCACCCCGGCGTTCAGCAGGGCCAGCGTCGACGCGCAGACCGAGCCCATCGAGGTGGAGCCGTTCGAGCCCAGCGCCTCCGATACCTGCCGGATGGCGTACGGGAACTCCTCCCGGGTCGGCAGCACCGGTACCAGGGCCCGCTCGGCGAGCGCGCCGTGGCCGATCTCGCGCCGCTTCGGCGAGCCGACCCGGCCGGTCTCCCCGGTGGAGTAAGGCGGGAAGTTGTAGTTGTGCATGTAGCGCTTGGTCGTCTCCGGCGCCAGGGTGTCGAGCTTCTGCTCCATGCCCAGCATGTTCAGCGTGCTGACCCCGAGGATCTGGGTCTCGCCGCGCTGGAACAGCGCCGAGCCGTGCACCCGCGGGAGCACGCCGACCTCGGCGGACAGGGTGCGGATGTCGGACACGCCGCGGCCGTCGATCCGGACCTTCTGGGTCAGGATCCTCTGCCGCACCAGCTTCTTGGTCAGCGCGCGGAACGCCCCGCTGACCTCCTTCTCGCGGCCCTCGAAGCTCGGTGCCACCGAGCCCACGATCTTGGCCTTGAGGGTCTCGGTGGCCTCC
>DASQUF010000098.1:0-2631 GCA_035641435.1 Propionibacteriaceae bacterium
GGGTCGTCGGGGGCAAGGGGCGCGAAGCGGCGCAGCGGACCCCTTGCGGCCGGCGGGCCGGTGTGTGCTCCCTCGTGGCGGCGACGGGGAGGAGGAGGGGCGGACTCCCACCTCCGAGCCCGAGTCCCCGAGCGGAGCGACGCGGTTCGTGCTCGTGCTTGCAGGGTGGCGGTGGCGGGCGAGGCTGGGCAGGGTGAGGTCGGTGAGCTCGCCGCGAGCGAGCCGACACTCGGTGAGCTCTGCGCCGTGCCGCTGGCGGTGAGGTCCTGGCGGGCGACGAGCAGGATGCGCAAGGCGTCCGGTCGCCGCGCTCGGCGCAGTATCTCGTGTGGTGTGGACCCTAACGCGGGGGGGTCAGCGGCTCCTGAGGTGGCGTCGCTTGAGATGGCGTCGGCTGAGGCGCCAGCGGTGATACTGCGTAGATCTGATCCATCACTTTGAGCAGGACGGAGTTGGCCGCGTCCTTACCGTCGATCGGCGACACGGTCAGATTGGCCCACACCACGAGCGTCGTTTGATTGGCGGGGTCCACGGCCGCCTGGTTGTTGTAGCCGGGCGTCTCGCCGCCATGGAGGTAGATGGTGTTGGGTCCCCAGCTGTTCTTGACGATGCCGTACCCGTACCCTCTGTTGGGGTTGCTGGGGTCCTCCGGTTGCACGCTGTCGAACCAAATGCGCTGGTACTCGGCGTTGAGCACTCGGCCGCCGACCAGTGCCTGCATCCAGGTGGCAAGATCGTTGGACGTGGAGATCACGGCCCCGGCGCCTGCGGCCCAGGAGTAGTTGATGCCGGTGTAGTCGGTGGGCTGGACCGTGCCCGCCTCCGCACTCGCCTTCTCCTCTGGAGTGTATGGCGTGCCGAGCATCACGTGGCCGGTGCTGCCATACAGGTAGCCGTGCGAGTACGGCTCGGGGATGCTGTTGGAGGTGCTGGCGGGAAACGTCGTGTTCTTCAGACCGAGCGGCTCGAACAACCGGTCGTGCATCACCGCGCCCAGCGGCTTGCCATCCACCTTTTCGGCGATGAGGCTGAGCAGCATGTAGTTGGTGTTGCTATATTCGAAGACGGTGTCGGGCGGGGCGTTGGGCGGGTGCGCGAACGCCATGTCCAGTATTTCCTGCGGGGTCCACACCCTAGTCGGGTCATGGTCCAAGGATTCCGTCAGCTCGGGGTCGTCGGTGAAGCTGTAGAGACCGCTGCGCATCTCCAACAGCTCGGCAATGGTGATGGTGTCGCCGTTGGGCACGCCGGGGACGTACTTCGACACCGGGTCGCTGAGATTCAGCTTGCCTTCCTGAGCCATCTGCAGGATCACCGCGGCCGTCATCGTCTTGGTGACCGAGGCGATCCGGAAGTGGGTGTCGGCGCCGGGCCGGTTCTGAGTGCCCAACTCGGTGGTGCCGGAGCCGGTCGTGAACTCGCCCTGAGGTGTGCGTAGGAGAACCACCGCGCCGGGGATGAGAAGGTCCGCGATGGTCTTGTCCACTACGGCCTGCAGCGCGGCCGGATCGATCGGCTTGAGCCCGGAGCCGGCCGGTGGAGCGTCCGACGCTGGCGTCGCCCCGCCCGAACACGCTGCAACGAGGAGCCCTACGCCGACCAGAATGCTCGCGATCTGGCGGTGCCCGCGTCGCTGCCATCGCGACCGTCCGGCGAGGGTATCCATGGCGGTCCTCCGCTCAATTGCGGTAGGCGTTCACGGCACGCACAAGGTGCCAAGACCCCCCCGCAGTGACAGGCTCCGGAACGTAGCAGCGCGCGGACCGCCGCAACAGCTCTCGGCGGCGCTGTTGCGTTGGGGAGGAGGAAGCAGACTCCTCGGATGGAGGTACGGTTCAGATGGCGAGGGCAAGTTCGGTGAAGATCGCCTCAAGCCGCGGGCCGGGCTCAGTGTCGTGTCCGAGTTCGTAGTGGCCGCGGCGCAGGTTCTGAACGAACGCATGCCCGCTACAGACCACCTGGGCGCAGCGCAGCCGTTTCAAGCCGCGCATCGGACGGGTCCGAGCCTTCAGGTGGCCGTGGTCGGATTCGATGGGGTTGTTGGCGTACTGCTCCACCACGTGCCACGCCTCGGGAACCAGCTCGTCGAGGACCCGCGGGTAGGCCGGGGCCCGGTCGGTGGTCACCTCGGTGGGCCGCCGGGCTGCGTTCAGGGCCCGGGCGAAGAACTGGCGGGTTGCCGCCAGGTCCCGCTTCGGCGAGGCGAGGACATCGATGACCTGCCCGTGCTGGTCGATCGCCGGGTACAGGTACACCCAGCGCCCGGCGAGCTTCAGGTAGGTCTCGTCGACGAACCAGCGGTCCCCGGCGACATGTCGGCGCGGCCGGGCTACGTCGATCAACTCGGGGGTGAACCGCTGCACCCACCGGTAGATCGTGACGTGATCCACCGTGATGCCGCGCTCAGCCAGTAGCTCCTCGACGTCGCGGTAGGACAGGCCGTACCGCAGGTACCAGCGCACCGCCAGCATGATCACCTCCGGCGGGAACCGGAATCCGGCGAAGCTGGACCGCTGAGCTGCCACGGCAGCGGGACGGTGAGACATCAACTCAGCCTGCACGATCACGCCCTCGGCCAATGCAACAGACCCGGCGTGAGGGATCGAATGGATCGATGTAAACGGACCTGGG
>DASQUF010000099.1:0-4297 GCA_035641435.1 Propionibacteriaceae bacterium
TGGTCAGCCTGGAAACCCGGGCGTCGCTGGTCACCGAGCGGGCGGACGTGGTCTTTCCGGTGACGCTGATGCACGAGCGGGCCGGCACGTTCGTCAACTGGGAGGGTCGTACCCGCCCCTTCGACGTGGTGATCGACCAGCCCAACGGGCTGTCGGACCTGCGGGTGCTGGCCGCCCTGGCCGACGGGCTCGGCATGGACCTAGGGTTCCGTACGCCGACGGGGGCTCGCGCCGAGCTGGCCGAGCTCGGGATCTGGGAGGGCGAGCGCGGGGAGGCTCCCGACTACTCGCCCGGCCTGGCCCTGGACCCGGGTCAACCGGCCGAGGGCAGCACTCCGGTGGTGCTGGCCAGCTGGCGCATGCACCTGGACGCCAGCCGGGCCATGGACAACGACCCCACCCTGCAGGCGACCGCGCCCGCCCCGGTGGCCCGGCTCAGCCCGGCGACGGCCGCCGCGGCCGCGGTCGGGAGTCACGTGGTGGTGGCCAACGACCGCGGCGCGCTCACCCTGCCCGTGGTCGTCGACCCGACGTTGGTCGACGGCGTGGTCTGGCTGCCCGGACGGGCGGCCGGCGTCGAGGTGCCCAAGCACCTGGCCGCGGTCCCCGGTGACCTGGTGACCATCCGACCGGCCGCCCAGCTGGCGGCGTCAGCCGACAAGGAGGTGGCAAGCCCGTGAGCGAGCTCTTCTTCCGCGACCCCTGGTGGGTGGTGGGGCTCAAGGCGGTGTTCGCCCTGGTCGTGCTGCTGGTGCTGACTCTGTTCACCATCTGGTACGAGCGCCGCGTGGTGGCGTTCATGCAGCAGCGCCAGGGTCCGAACATGAACGGTCCCTTCGGGCTCCTGCAGTCGCTGGCCGACGGCATGAAGCTGATGTTCAAGGAGGACTTCACCCCGACGGCAGCGGACCGGGTGGTGTTCATGCTCGCCCCCTTCGTGGTGGCGATCCCGGCGATCACGGCGTTCGCGGTGATCCCGATCGCCGGTGAGGTACAGGTCCCGTTCACCGACCTGACCACCCCGCTGCAGGTGACGGACCTGCCGGTGTCGGTGCTGTTCATCGTGGCCATCGCCTCGATCGGCGTGTACGGGATCGTGCTCGCCGGCTGGTCGTCCGGTTCGACGTACTCGCTGCTCGGCGCGCTGCGCTCCAGCGCCCAGGTGATCAGCTACGAGGTCGCCATGGGCCTCGCCCTGGTCGCGGTCTTCCTCTACGCGGAGTCGCTGTCCACCTCCGAGATCGTGGCGGCGCAGACCGAGCCGACCCAGCTCGGCATCCCGCTGTGGTACGCGGTCCAGCTGATCCCGTCCTTTCTCATCTACCTGATCTCGATGGTGGGGGAGACCAACCGGGCCCCCTTCGACCTGCCCGAGGCCGAGGGCGAGCTGGTCGGCGGGTTCCACACCGAGTACTCCTCGATGCGGTTCGCCATGTTCTTCATGGCCGAGTACATGAACATGATCACGGTCTCGGCACTGGCCGTGACCCTGTTCCTCGGCGGCTGGCACGCCCCGTTCCCGTTCAACCTGATCCCCGGCGCGGACTCCGGCTACTGGGGGGTGCTCTGGTTCGTGGTCAAGGTGCTGGTCATGCTGTTTATCTTCGTCTGGCTGCGCGGGACGCTGCCCCGGATGCGCTACGACCAGTTCATGCGGTTCGGCTGGAAATGGCTGATCCCGATCTCGCTGCTCTGGACGCTGATGATCGCGGCCGTGCGGGTCTCGGGCGACCTGTTCAGCAACCCGACGGTGCGGATCGTGCTCGTGGTGGTGTTCCTCGGGCTGCTGGCGCTGGCCTTCTTCGGCGGTGGCAAGGACGAGCCCACCGAGGTCGAGACCGGTCCGCCGGAGGAGTTCGACGCCTTCGCCGGCGGGTACCCGGTGCCGCCGCAGGGCGACCAGATGCTGCCGGAGTTCGCCACCGTGCTGCCGGGGTCGAGTGGCGGGCCACCCGAGGGTAACGACGACGAGATGCCGGGCGTACGCGATCCGGCGACGAGCGGAGAAGAGCGCTGATGGGTTTCTTCGATCCGGTCGCGGGCTTCGGCGTGACCTTCAAGACGATGTTCCGCAAGACCTTCACCATCGACTACCCGAACGGCGAGCGGCGTACGGCGCCGCGGTTCCACGGCCGGCACCAGCTGAACCGCTGGCCGGACGGGTTGGAGAAGTGCGTGGGCTGCGAGCTGTGCGCCTGGGCGTGCCCGGCCGATGCGATCTACGTGGAGGGTGCGCAGAACACCGACGAGGAGCGGTTCTCCCCAGGTGAGCGGTACGGCCGGGTGTACCAGATCAACTACCTGCGCTGCATTCTGTGCGGGCTGTGCATCGAGGCCTGCCCGACCCGGGCCCTGACCATGACCAACGAGTTCGAACTGGCCGACGACAGCCGGGACAGCCTGATCTACGAGAAGGACCGACTGCTCGCGCCGCTGCTGCCCGGGATGACCGCGCCGCCGCACGACCGCGAGCTGGGCGAGGACGAGCAGGCCTACTTCCTCGGGCTGCCGGAGACCGGTGCCCCTGATCCACGGGCTCCAGAGTCGCCCTTGGCGGACGACCGCGCCGGGGACATCAGCGGCGCGAACGCGAAGAAGATCAACCAGGGTTACAAGCACCAGCGGAAGCTGCGCAAGCAGGCGGCCGAGAGCGGGGGCCAGTAGATGGAGACCCACCTGACCCTGCTGCCCCTGGTCACCGGGGCGGAGGTCGCCTTCTGGCTGCTCGCCCCGGTGATGGTGCTCGGGGCGCTGGGCATGATCCTGGCCCGCAAGCCGGTGCACTCCGCCCTCTGCCTCGCTGCGGTGATGATCTCGCTGGCCGTGCAGTACGCGGCCCAGGACGCCCCCTTCCTGTTCGCGGTGCAGATCATCGTCTACACCGGCGCGATCCTGATGCTGTTCCTCTTCGTGCTGATGCTGGTCGGCGTCGACGTCGCCGACTCACTGGTCGAGACGATCAAGGGACAGCGGGTGCTCGCCGTGCTGGCCGGCGTCGGCTTCGGGTCGCTGCTTTTCTTCGCGGTGGGCAACGCCATCGTCAGCTCTCCGGTTGGGCTCGACCGAGCGAACACCGAGTTCGGCGGCAACACCCAGGGCATCGCCGCGCTGGTGTTCAACCGTTACGTGTTCGCGTTCGAGGCCACCTCGGCGCTGCTGATCACGGCCGCGGTGGGCGCCATGGTGCTGGCCCACCGGGAGCGGCTGGTACCCAAGAAGGGCCAGGCCGACCTGGCCACGCTGCGGATGCGCCGCTACGCCGAGACCGGCCAGCACCCCGGCCCGCTGCCGACCCCGGGGGTCTTCGCCCGGCACAACGCCGTTGACACCCCGGCGCTGCTGCCCGACGGGTCGGTCTCGGAGCTGTCGGTGTCGGCCACCCTGCGGGCCCGTGGCGACATCCTCGACGAGAAGGACCTGGTGGCCCCGATCGACAACACGGTCAAGGCCATCACGTCCGACCCGGAGGACGTCTGGGGCGCGGGCGCGGAACCGGGCGCGCGAATGGGGATCGAGAAGCCGTGAATCCGGACCACTACATCGTCTTGTCGGCGATCCTGTTCACCATCGGCGCCGTTGGCTTCATGCTGCGGCGGAACGCCATCGTCGCCTTCATGTGCGTCGAGCTGATGTTGAACGCGGCCAACCTGGCCCTGGTCACGTTCTCCCGGGTCTACGGCGAGCTGGACGGGCAGGTCGGGGCCTTCTTCGTCATGGTGGTGGCCGCGGCCGAGGTTGTCGTCGGCCTGGCCATCATCGTGACCATCTTCCGGACCCGACGCTCGGCCTCGGTCGACGACGCCAACCTGCTGAAGTTCTGACGAGGACGCCAGATGTCGCTGCTCGAAGTCGTCACGCCCGTGCCCGCCACCGGCCTCTTCTCCCTCTCCTGGCTGCTGATCGCCATCCCGGCGCTGAGCGCCGCGGTGCTGCTGCTGGTCGGGCGGGCCGGTGACCGCTGGGGGCACATCCTCGGCACCTTGGCGCCACTGGTCTCGTTCGCTCTCGGCCTGAGCCTCTTCGCCGACCTGCTCGCGGCCGAGGAGGCGGGGCGCGCGGTGGCCGTGCCGCTCTACGAGTGGATCTCGATCGGGCAGTGGACCATCGACGTCGGGCTGCTGGTCGACCAGCTGTCCATCGCCTTCGTGCTGCTGATCACCGGCGTGGGCGGCCTGATCCACATCTACTCGATCGGCTACATGGCGCACGACGAGCGGCGGCGCCGGTTCTTCGCCTTCCTCAACCTGTTCGTCGCCGCCATGCTGCTGCTGGTCCTCGCCGACGACTACCTGGTGCT
>DASQUF010000100.1:0-7230 GCA_035641435.1 Propionibacteriaceae bacterium
GAGCATGATCGCGAGCAGCGGCAGCATGATCACCGCGTACGCGAAGAAGAAGCCGTTCCCGCCCCAGAACGTGCTGCCGTTCCAGATCCCGTGCATCAGCACTGCGACCGCGTAGCCGAGGATCGGTGCGAGCACGCGCACCGCCGGGCGCCGGGTGGTGACCGCGATGCCGATGCCGATGCCCAGGGCCGAGGTGAACAGCGGGTGGGCGAACGGACCCATGACGCCGCGCAGGAAGAAGGTGAGCGGCAACGCGCCGCCCTCCAGCGAGCTCAGGTAGTAGACGATGTCCTCGACGAACGCGAACCCCACCCCGACCAGCGCCCCGTAGATCAGCCCGTCGAGCACCCCGTGGATCTGCGAGCGCCGGAAGATCACCACGACGACGAGGAACAGGCCCTTGCCGGCCTCCTCGACCAACGGCGCGATGACCGCGGTGTCGACGAACGAGCTGGTGCCGGGCAGCGCGAACAGCAGGCCCTCGGCGATCAGGCTGAACGCCACCGCGGCCACGGCGCCCCAGCCGATCGCGGCGAGCCGGTAGCGGGCCGGCTCGGGCTCGTAGCGGTCCAGCCAGAACAGGACCAGGATCAGCAACGGGAAGGAGATCGCGGCCAGCACGGTGGTGATCAGGGTGGGGATGGGGCCACCGCTGAGCACGATCAGCACCCCGATCACCAGCGCCCCGAGACCGAGGACGATCATCGTCACCCAGGTCAGCGGCGAGCGCCGCCTACGGAGCAGCTCCGGAGGCACCGGGGGAACCGCCGGGAGCCCGTACGGACCGGCCGGGACCATGGGTCCGGTCATCGATCACTCTCCTGGTCTGGCGAGGGCAGCTCCCACGTTACAGTCGCCGTTATGCCCGGACTGCCCGACGTCCACCCGCGCCCGGGGCTGCCCGCCAGCGTCACTGTGTACGAGGTCGGTCCGCGCGACGGCCTGCAGGCCGAGGCCACCACCGTCCCCGTCGAGATCAAGCTCGAGCTGATCGACCGGCTCGGCGACGCGGGGCTCACGGTCATCGAGGCCACCAGCTTCGTCGCCCCCTCCTGGGTGCCCCAGCTGGCTGACGCCGAGCAGGTGATGACCCGGTTGAAGCGGCGTCCCGGAGTCCGCTATCCGGTCCTCACTCCCAACCGCCGCGGGTTCGACCGGGCCGTCGCGGCCGGTGCCGACGAGATCGCGGTGTTCGTGTCCGCCACCGAGACCTTCGCCCAGCGCAACCTCAACACCACGGTCGACGGCGCCATCGCCATGGCCGAACCGGTGATCGAGGCCGCCCGGATCGACAGCCTTCGGGTCCGGGGCTACGTGTCCATGGCGTTCGGCGACCCGTGGGAGGGCCGGGTCGACCCGGACCGGGTCGCGGCGGTGACGGCCCGGCTGTTCGCGCTCGGCTGCGCCACAGTCAGCCTGGGCGACACCATCGGGGTGGCCACCCCGGGGCAGGTCCAGGTCATGCTGCAGACCGTGGCCGCGGCCGGCGTACCGCTGGGGCAGGTCGCGCTGCACCTGCACGACACGTACGGCCAGGCGCTGGCCAACGTCCTGGCCGGGCTGGAGGCGGGCGTGACCGAGTTCGACGCGTCCGCGGGTGGGGTCGGAGGGTGCCCGTTTGCCAAGTCGGCCACTGGGAACCTGGCGACGGAGGACCTGGTGTGGATGCTCGACGGGCTGGGCATCGAGCACGGCCTCGACCTGGGCCTCCTGGTCCGAACCAGTCGCTGGCTCGCCGAACACCTCGGCCGGCCGTCGCCGTCCCGGGTCGTGGCCGCCCTGTCCTAAGCGGTCGGTGCTCGTCCGGCGTACGGGTCTCGCCCGATGAACGCGATCAGCCGGGTCTGGACATCGGCGTCGTCGGGCACCTCGACTCGCGGACCGTACTGTCCGCTGGAGCGCAACAGTTCGTCGATCGGCGCCATCCCCTCCAGCAGCTCCGCACAGAGAGCGGGGTCCAGGGTCTCGTCCTGCCGGGTGGCCCGGGCCAGGTCCCAGGTGTGCATGAACACATCGGCGGTGTAGAACTGCGACACCGCCGGTCCGAGCGGCAGGTCACCGGTGTGCGGGTTCCGCAGCACCCGTCCGGCGGTGGCCGGGTCCTCCAGCAACGCCTGTACCTGGTCGCGGTGGTGGCTCCAGGCGGCCACCGGATCGTCGCTGACCGACGGCCCGGGAGTCAGGGTCACCCCCGCGCCACCGGCCAGGAACCCGGGGAACCACTCGACCAGATGGCCGACAACGTCCCGGGCCGTCCAGCCCTGGACCGGGGCCGGGGCATCCCAGTCGACGGTTCCCTCGACGCGCGCGGTGAACCCGGCCGCCACCCAACGGTGGAACTCGGCAGGGTCCTGGTCGACGATCGACTCGCGGTTCATGGATGCTTCTCCTTCGATGCGACGGTGCAGGGTAGTGATCAGGGCCGAGTCCGGCTCGGTCGGGGTGAGGACGGCCGGCGTAAGGCCGCGCAGGCTGAAGATGGCGCCCTGGCAGAGGTGCAGGGAGGCGCCCGAGGCGACGCGGAGCTCGACACAGCCAGCTTCGAGCAACGCCATGGCATCGTCCCAGGGCGATCTCGAACAGTCGAGCCGACCGCCCCGCGGGACCAGATGCACCTGCCGGGAAACCCGTTCGGGAAGGGGCCGAGACCGGAAGTCCAGAAAGGCCGGCACGGATCCGTTGGGGCGGTGCACGGTCATGACAGGACTGCGGGCAGGCCGAAGGCGTCGAAGTGCTTGACGCCGAAGGTCGTGATGGCGCGGATGGTGCCGTCGTCGGCCAGGTCGAGCACGTCGATCTTGTAGGCCCGGAACTCCTCGTCGCCGGCGTTCCGTAGGTAGCAGGCCGCGGCGGGCTGGGCGTTCGCTCGGGTGGGCACCAGCCGCCACTGGCCCGTGTCACGGGCCCGGCGAGCGAGACCGAGGACGGCCTCCCGACCCTCGAAGAGGTAGGGCGCCGGGGGCATGGTGACCCGGATGTCGTCGGCCAGCAGCGCCAGGGTGGCGTCGGTGTCGCCGGCTTCGTACGCCGAGATGTAGCGGGCCAGCACCTGGGAGTCGACAGCGGCTCGCCGGTCATGCTCCCAGTGCTCACGCTCCTTGACGGGCAGCGCGGTCCGCAGGGTGGCCCGGGCCCGCTGCAGGGCGCTGTTCACCGCAGGCACCGAGAGGTCGAGCAGCTCGGCCACGTCGGCGGCCGACCAGTCGAGCACGTCCCGCAGGATCAGCGCGGCCCGCTGCCGCGGAGGCAGCAGCTGCAGTACGGCGAGAAAGGCCAAGCTGATCGTCTCCTGCGCGACGACGGCCGCCTGCGGCTCCTCCTCGGCCGGCGCTGCCCCGGCCAGCAGCCGGTCGGGATAGGGCTCGAGCCAGGGAACGTCGCGCATCGAGCTCAGGGACGGGACGCGCCGCCGGCTCGCCCGCAGGTGGTCGAGACAGCGGTTGGTCGCGATCTTGTAGAGCCAGGCTCGTAGGTGCTCGGGCTGCTCCAGGTCGGCGCGGCGCCGCCAGGCCTGCAGCATCACCTCCTGCACGACGTCCTCGGCCTCGTCGAAAGAGCCGAGCATCCGGTAGCAGTGCACGTGCAGCTCGCGCCGGTGCCGCTCGGCCCGCTCGCTGAACTCGACGTCGGTTTCACGGATGCCGGCAGTCTGGCCCATTTCCGCTCCTCTCTGGTTGGTCTGCCCTGTGAGACGTCCGGGGGACCGGGAACTCATCGGTCCCTGCGCTAGGTTGCCAACTCAAGGAGGTGAGGGTGGCCGACATCGACGACTTCGACATCGACAAGAGCATTGCGGCGGCGTGGGCGGAGTTCCAGGCCCGGCTGAGTGAGGTCGTCTCGATGATCGACGAGTCGGGCGACCTGACCATCGGCACCGGGTCGAACGACGACCAGGAGGCTCCCTTCATCCGGCTGAGCAGCCCGCGACCCCACCTGGTCCGCGGCGAGGCGGCCAGCAACGCCGCGCTGGGAGAGGACTACCAGCTCGGCCCGGACCAGCTCGCCACCATGGAGGGCCTGGGCTGGCACCCTCCCTCGGTCGACGGCGACCATCCCAGCGCCCACTTCTGGGTCGAGTGCGATCAGGACGACGCCGAGCGGATCAGTGCCCTGGCCGTCGGCGCACTTCGCGACGTGTACGGCGTCCAGCACCCGATCTTCCTCGCCCCCGACCAGCTGGCCGAGGTGCTTCAGCCCGGCCCTGCCCCGGTCGAGACGAGCTCCGGCACCCTGGTGCCGACCACGGTCCCCGCTATGTCGGCCACCATGCCGCGCAACCAGCCACACCTGAACCAGCTGGTGGACGCCGAGCTGGGCCGGATGTTCGGCTACCCGCCGATCCACGACACAGAGGGCGACGTGGCCATCCGGGTCGGGTCGACCATGCTCTTCCTGCGCACGTCCCCGGACGCCCAGGAGGTCGTGGTCTTCGCGGCGGTGGTGCACGACGTGGCCGGTCGGTCCCGGGCCGCCGAGGTGCTCAACGACCTCAATGTGGAGGCTCGCTGGGTCAAGTTCCAGCTGGTCCGCGACCGGGTCTTCGTCACCGTGTCCGTGCTGGCCCGCCCGTTCGTGCCCGCGCACCTGCACCACGCGGTCAAGATTCTGGCCGAGACGGCCGACGGCATCGACAACGAGCTGGCGGTCAAGCTGGGCGGGCGGACCACCTTCGACGACCACGACGAGGACCCCTGATCGAGGACCACTTACGCCAGGTCGGCCCGCGCCGGCCGTCCGGGCCGGTCGTGGTGCCCGCGTACGACCCGGCCCTGCCGATCACCGCCTGGCACGACGACATCGTCCGCACCATCCGCGAGCACCCGGTCGTGGTGGTCGCGGGGGAGACCGGCTCGGGAAAGACCACCCAGCTGCCCAAGATCTGCCTGGAGCTGGGTCGCGAGTCGATCGGGCACACCCAGCCCCGGCGGATCGCCGCACGGACGGTGGCCGAGCGCGTCGCCGATGAGCTGAGCACCGAGGTCGGCGAGCTGGTGGGCTACCAGGTCCGCTTCGTCAGACAGAGTTCGATTGCCACCCGGCTCAAGGTGATGACCGACGGGGTGCTGCTGGCCGAGATCGCCCGCGACCGCGACCTGCGCCGCTACGACACCGTCATCGTCGACGAGGCACACGAGCGCAGCCTGAACATCGACTTCCTGCTCGGCTACCTGCGCCGTCTGTTGCCGCGCCGACCGGACCTCAAGGTGATCATCACCTCGGCCACCATCGACACCGAGCGGTTCGCCGCGCACTTCGCCGGCCCGGACGGCACCCCGGCCCCGATCATCGAGGTGTCCGGGCGGACCTATCCGGTCGAGGTCCGCTACCGGCCGCCGCCGGTGGTCGCGGGCGAGGTCGACCAGGTCGCCGCAGTGCTGGAGGCGGTCGACGAGCTGCGCGCCGTCGGCAGTGGCGACATCTTGGTGTTCCTGTCCGGGGAGCGGGAGATCCGTGACCTGGCCGAGGCGCTGCGCGGCGCCCGGCTGCCGAACACCGATGTGCTGCCGCTCTACGCCCGGCTGTCCGCGGCGGAGCAGCACCGGGTCTTCGCACCCCACGCCGGCCGCCGGATCGTGCTGGCCACCAACGTGGCCGAGACTTCGCTGACCGTGCCCGGCATCCGGTACGTGGTCGACCCGGGCACCGCGCGGATCTCGCGCTACTCGGCCCGGACCAAGGTGCAGCGGCTGCCGATCGAGCCGATCTCCCAGGCCTCGGCCGCCCAGCGGGCCGGCCGCTGTGGGCGGGTGGCACCCGGCGTGTGCATCCGGCTGTACAGCGAGGAGGACCTGCTCAGCCGGCCGGAGTTCACCGAGCCGGAGATCCTGCGGACCAACCTGGCCTCGGTGATCCTGCAGATGGCGGCGGCCCGGCTCGGCGCAATCGCCGACTTCCCCTTTGTGGAGGCGCCGGACCGCTCCCAGGTCGCCGACGGGCTGCGGCTACTGACCGAGCTGGGGGCGCTCGCCGAGCCCGGTCAGCGCGACGCACCCCGGCTGACCGACGTCGGGCGGCGGCTGGCGGCGCTCCCGGTCGACCCGCGGCTGGGCCGGATGCTGGTCGAGGCCGAGCGCCAGGGCTGCCTGCGGGAGATGCTGGTGATCGTCTCCGGGCTGTCCATCGTCGACCCCCGCGAGCGGCCGGCCGACGCACCGGAACGGGCTGACGCGCTCCACCGCCGGTTCTGGACCGGGTCGGGTGCGTCCGAGGACGAGTCGGCGCTCGATCCTGTCGGGGGGGACGACCCCCCCGGTCCCCCTCGAAACCGCCCGGAGACGGTGATCTCGGACTTCCTGGCCTGGCTGCACCTGTGGAACTACCTGCGCACCCAGCGCAAGGCCATGTCCGGCAACGCGTTTCGCCGGCTGTGCCGGGACGAGCATCTGCACTTCCTGCGCATCCGCGAGTGGCAGGACCTGCACGACCAGCTCAAGCAGATCACCCGCGACCTGGACATCACCCGCAACGACGCCCCGGCGCCGCCGGACCGGGTGCACACGGCCGCCCTGGCCGGTCTGCTGTCCCAGGTCGGGCTCGCCGACGTACGCGAGGAGGGTCGGTCCACCGGCGGCGGACGGCGCCGGCGACCGGGTCCGCAGGAGTACCTCGGCGCCCGCGGAGCCCGGTTCGCGATCAGCCCAGGCTCCAGCCTGGCCCGCACCCCGCCGCCGCTGGTGGTCGCCGCCGAGCTGGTCGAAACCAGCCGGCTGTGGGCGCGTACGGTCGCTGCGATCACCGCGGAGCAGGTCGAGGAGGTCGGCCAGCACCTGCTCAAGCGGCAGTACTCGGAGCCGCACTGGTCCGCCCGCAGCGGGTCCGTCCTGGCGTATGAGACGGTCGGCCTGCTCGGCGTGCCGATCGTGGCCCGGCGCCGAGTCGGCTATGGCAAGATCAACCCGAGCGAGGCCCGCGAGATCTTCCTGCGCTCGGCGCTGGTCGAGGGGCTATGGCGGACCCGGCATCCCTTCTTCGCCGCCAACCAGGCGCTGCGGGCAGAGGTGGAGGCGCTGGAGGAGCGGACTCGGCGGCGCGACCTGCTGGTGGACGACGAGACCGTCCTCGCCTTCTATGCCGCCCGGGTGCCGGAGGGAATCGTCTCCGCCGCGCACTTCGACGCCTGGTGGAAGCGGGCCCGACAGCAGACCCCGGACCTGTTGACGATGACCTGGGACGACCTGACTACCGGCTCGTCGGCCGCAGACCCCGACGCGTTCCCCGAGACCTGGCGGG
>DASQUF010000101.1:0-4367 GCA_035641435.1 Propionibacteriaceae bacterium
TTCTTGACCAGGTCGTAGTCGGCCTCCGCGGCATCTACATCGGAGTACACCCCGACGTAGACGATGAAAGTGTCGAACGCCATCGCCGGAGGTTGTCCCGGGACTCGTGGAACTTGAGGTGGCGGTCCCCCGCCTGAGCCCTGCCGTGCGGTAGGTACTCGGGTGAACCGCCAAGAACACCACGAAGAAGGGGACCGCCGTGCGCAAGGACTACCAGAACCAGGAGATCGACACGAGCCAGCCCGCCGTGCCCGACACGGTGAGCGTGGCGCTGGCAGAGCTGGCCGGCGAGATGCGCGAGGGCCTGCTGGCCCTGGCGGTCGGGACCGGCCTGCAGGTGATGGCCGCGATCATGGAAGCGGACGTGACCGCGGCGTGCGGGCCCAAGGGCCGCCATGACCCCGAGCGGACCGCGACCCGGCACGGCCACGGCGCCGGGTCGGTGAGCCTGGGCGGGCGCCGGGTCCCGGTCCAACGGCCGCGGATGCGCGCGGTCGACGGCTCGGGTGAGCTCCCGGTGGCGGCCTACGAGCTGTTCTCCGACACCGAGGTCCTGGGGCGGATGGCGCTGGATCGGATGCTCGCCGGTCTGTCCACCCGCCACTACAGCGTCGGGCTGGAACCGGTCGGAGCAGGCACCGAGAAGGCCGCCACGGCAACCTCGCGCTCGGCCGTGTCGCGCCGGTTCATCGCCCAGACCCAGACCGCCCTGGCCGAGTTGCTCGCCGCGGACCTGTCCTGCCTGGATCTCGTGGCGTTCATGGTCGACGGCGTGCACTTCGGCGAGCACACCTGCGTGGTCGCTCTCGGGATCGACGTCGACGGCGCCAAGCACCCGTTGTCACTGGTCGAGGGCTCGACGGAGAACGCCACCCTGGTCACCGAACTGATCGTCGGGCTGCGCGAGCGCGGGCTGGACGTCACCCGCCCGATCCTGGCGGTGCTCGACGGGTCGAAGGCGCTGCGCCGCGCGGTCCTGGATGTGTTCGACCGGCCGGTGATCGGCCGCTGCCAACTCCACAAGATCTGTGAGTGTCGTTGCGGTGCTCCCGGGTGGAGGACCACCAGGCTCGGTGCCGGTGACCCGGCGTGACTCGCACAAGATCTGGCCGCTTCGACGTGCCCTTCTTCTGACCTGTCCGCTGTGGTTGCCGGCACCGGCCTGGCCCACCAGTTGGCCTGATCAGAAGCATGTCCGCCCGTGGGCGTGACCCGTCACAGATGTGCCACTCGGTGACCTCTACCCAGGCCGGTACCGACCGTTCGACCCGCTCCCAACGGAAGGAACCAGGCCGGTGCCCATGCTGGCAGACCTCGTCGACGCCGTCGTCGGTGTCGACACCCACCGCGACACCCACCAGGTCGAGATCGCCCTCCCCAACGGCGCCCCGATCGCCGTGACCACGATCGGCAACGACACCACCGGCTACGCCGAGCTGCTGGCCTGGATCGTCGACCACGCCCCCGGGCCCCGGCTGGCGGTGTCCATCGAGGGCACCCGCAGCTACGGCGTCGGGCTGGCCCGCGCCGCCGCCGCGGCCGGCCTGATCGTGCTCGAATGCGAGCAGCCCAGCCGCAAGGTCCGCTGCGGAAAGGGCAAGTCCGACCCGATCGACGCCCACCTGGCCGTGCTGGCTGCACTGCGCCTGGACGCCGACCGGCTGCCCAGCCCGCGCGCCGACGGGGACCGCGAGGCGCTACGGATCCTGCTCAGTGCGCGTCAGGAACTCACCACCGCCAGCACCGCGCAGACCAACCGGCTGCGCGCGCTGCTGCTGGGCGGCGACGACACCGACCGCACCCTCGCCCGCGGCGCTCTCCCCGAGACCCGCCTGGCCGGTCTGGCCCGGCGCCGGCCACCGCGCGAGGCCAGCCGGGAGCAGGCCGTACGGCACGCCGAGATCCGCCGCCTCGCCCTCGCCCTACGCGAAGCCGCCCGCGCGCTCAAGGCCAACCGTCTCCAGCTGCAGACCATCGTCAACGACGTCGTTCCCGGGTTGATCGAGCGTCGTGGCATTGGCCCGGTCAGCGCCGCCCAGGCCATCGTGTCGTTCTCCCACCCCGGACGGTGCCGCAACGACGCGGCCTTCGCCGCCCTGGGCGGGGTCAGCCCGTTGCCGGCTAGCAGCGGCCGCACGGTGCGGCACCGGCTCAACCGGGGCGGGGACCGCGCCCTCAACCGAGCGCTGCACACCATCGCCGCAACACGAATGCGCAGCTGCCCGACCACCCAGGCCTATGTCGCCCGGCGCACCGCAGAAGGCAAGAACCCGAAGGAGATCCGGCGCTGCCTCAAGCGGTACATCGCCCGCCAGCTCTACCGCACGCTGACCACCTCGATGACACCCGCAGCCGAGATCAGCTGACGTCCTCACTACCGGAAGTGCTCCAAATGCCCCTTGACACGAATAGAAGCGTCAGAAACGTCCAGGACCACCTCCCGGAGAAGCTGCGAACCACGGTCGCCTCCCGGATGCGGCGGGCGTATCACGCTGACTCTGCGCTGGCCGCCGAGGCCGAGCTGTGCACGCTGGCCGCCGAACTCGACCGCACCCACTCCGGCGCGGCAGCAAGCCTGCGCGAGGGCATGGACGAGACCCTCACCGTGCTCCGCCTCGGCATCCCACCCACGCTCGCCCGCACGTTCCGGTCGACGAATGCGGTGGAGAGCATGATCTCGATCTGCCGCACGCACGCGAGCAACGTCAAGAACTGGCGCGACGGCACGATGGCGCTGCGCTGGTGCGCCGCGGGGATGGTCGAGGCCGGCAAGCAGTTCCGTCGCGTCAACGGGCACATGCACCTGCGGTCGCTGCGCGACACGCTCGAACGCATCACCCAACCTGTCGGTGCCACCGGTCATACTGACACCGTCTCAGCCGCCTGATGATCATCGGGCCGCCACCGAAATTCCACGGAGCTCGGGACATCCTCGCCCGGCGTGTCGTCAACCCTGTGAAAGACGGAGGCCAAGGGTTGTTAACGCATACATACTGGGCCACAGAGGCGTCCTGCGGGAAGGAAGTACGCCTTGCCCCTTTGCCCTGGTCACCGGACTCCTTCTTCATCAGCCGACGCCCGACGCGCGGAGCTGCACCTTCAGCGCGGGATAGGCAGAGGGCGCCTGCATGTGCCTGTGCCGGTCGATGAGCACGCCGGCTGACTCGGGGTGGACGATGTCCATCGATAGCTATGAAGGCCCCACAGCGTTGCACGGCGTCTACCCCTTTGGCTCGTAACCGCTCGTGACGGCGGCAGTGACGGCTGGGTCACTGGTACCGGATCTACGCCGCACCCGTCACCGTTCGTCACCCGTCGTGACAGATAGACATGGCGGGGACAAAGTCCCCCGATCCGCGTACGAACGACCGTTTTTTGCGAGAGCCGTAACGAAGTGACCCATCCTGCGGAGGACCAAATACCGTGGGACAGTCCACGGTGTCTACCCAACAAGGTGAGAGACGCCCCCGGCTGAGACTGCCATCCCGGCCGGGAACTTGCCCCACCGCTGAGCAGCCCACCGAAGGGACCCCCTCCCGATGATCCCGCCCCAAGGCGAACCACCACCGGCGCGCACTCGCGCGCATGCTGGCATCCAACCATTCCCCCGCGTTGCTGGCTGGCTCACCTCCGCTGCACGTTCACGCGGGTCCGGCGTTGCCTGGTTGCAGAGATCGTGGCCGACGACGCGATGATCTCGGCGCTGTCGGCCGGGGCGTTCCCACCCCCCGACGACCCTTCGCTCGCCCTGCTTGCCGCCTGGGTAGCCGACTGCAGCGCAGACGTCGCGGTGCCGCAGCAGTACGTCACCGACGTGGACCCGCCGGCGACCGGCATCCGACGGTACAACCCGTAGGGGAACCGGTGAGCCTGTCCCGCCGCGCGCGTGACGAGTACGCACAGTTGAGCGTCCGCGTCAGAGCGTGGGAAGCCGCAGCCGAGCGGTACCGCTCGGCTGCCGACCACGACGCGATGGCAGACGCGTTGGGGGCGACGAATTCGGCTTGTTCAAGGACCCGTTCGGCATTCACTGGATGGTCAACATCAGCCAGTCGACCGCGGGCTGACCCACCCGGTCCGAGACGACCACTGTCATATACGCCGTACGGGCTCGTGACGATCCCACGGTCGGCAGCGCCCATTCTGTAAATGCGGCGTTGGCATCCACCGTCGTTGTCCTGGTTTTATCACTCATAACGCCATCATCTGAGGATGGAAAGAAGTCCACGGGCGGGGTAGACTCTGCGCATGCCGAAGACGGACGACGGCATTAGGCTGACACTCAGCCTGCCAGAGCATGTAATGACGGTCCTGGATAGTTGGGCAGCATCAGACTTGCAGGCGACGCCAGAGGAAGTGCTGGAAGC
>DASQUF010000102.1:0-7440 GCA_035641435.1 Propionibacteriaceae bacterium
GGCATCCTGCTCTACGGCCCGCCCGGCTGCGGCAAGACGCTGATCGCCAAGGCAGTGGCCAACTCGCTGGCCAAGAAGGTCACCGAGCGGACAGGCGAGGAGGGGCGCAGCTTCTTTCTCAACATCAAGGGTCCCGAGCTGCTGAACAAGTACGTCGGGGAGACCGAGCGGCACATCCGGCTGGTCTTTCAGCGGGCCCGCGACAAGGCCAGCGACGGCATGCCGGTGATCGTGTTCTTCGACGAGATGGACTCGCTGTTCCGCACCCGCGGGTCGGGCGTGAGCTCGGACGTGGAGAACACCATCGTGCCTCAGCTGCTCAGCGAGATCGACGGCGTCGAGGGCCTGGACAACGTCATCATCATCGGCGCCTCGAACCGCGAGGACATGATCGACCCGGCGATCCTGCGACCGGGCCGGCTGGACGTCAAGATCAAGATCGAGCGTCCGGACGCCGAGGCGGCCCGCGAGATCTTCAGCAAGTACCTGACGCCGACGCTGCCGCTGCACCGGGAGGATCTGGCCGAGTTCGACCAGGACCGGGACGCCTGTATCCAGGGCATGATCGACCGCACCGTGCTGCGGATGTACGAGGAGTCGGAGGAGAACCAGTTCCTGGAGGTCACCTATGCCGGCGGCGACAAGGAGGTCCTCTACTTCAAGGACTTCAACTCCGGCGCGATGATCCAGAACATCGTGGACCGGGCCAAGAAGATGGCGATCAAGGACCTGCTCGACACCGGCAACCGGGGCCTGCGGATCGGGCACCTGCTGCAGGCCTGCCTGGACGAGTTCGCCGAGAACGAGGACCTGCCGAACACGACCAACCCGGACGACTGGGCCAAGATCTCGGGCAAGAAGGGCGAGCGGATCGTGTTCATCCGGACCCTGATCAGCTCCAAGCAGGGCACCCAGCCGGGCCGTTCCATCGACACCGTCTCCAACACCGGCCAGTACCTCTAGTCTGCCGTTCTCACACCCGTCGCGCCCGGGGGAGCTGACGTCGTCGTCGCTCTTCGCGAGGGAAAAGGCGCCTTCCGCTTATCGTTCCTCCGGACGTCAGCGGGGCGCTCCTCCGATGCTCGAAGGGTGTGCGGCGTCTGACGTCGCACGCATGACTAGCCGCCAGCCGAGCTGCATGACGGCCAACACGATGCCGGCCACGAGAACGAACGAGACCGATACGCCGCCGCCGGTCAGGGCGCGGAACAGGATCCCGCCGACCAGCGTGCCGGCCCAGACCGCCGCCCCGGAGGGCAGCGACTCCGGGCGACGCCAGGTCCGGCCGGCGACGGTGCCGACGGCCCCGCCGACCAGGAACGGCCAGGCCACCTCGAGCACCCCGAGGGGCGTGACGCCTTCGGCGTGGCTGAGCCGGCCAACCGCGGCGAACAGCAGGACCGCCGCGCCGTCCGCCACGCTCGCCAGCCAGATCCGCACGGCGGCCAGATTACGCTGAGAGGCATGTCGACGAACGCCGAGCCGACCCCGCCGGGCACCACCCCGGAGGCGGAGGTCGTCCCGCCCCGGCGGGCGACGCACGTGTTCGGGATCGAGACCGAGTACGGGATCAGCGCCCTCGCGCCGGGCTCGCCCGCGCTGGCCGGCGCACTCAGCACCGGCTATGTCGACGACGACCTGCACCCGATGCAGCTGTCCAACCACGTGGTCAAGGCGTATGGCAACTCGGTGGCCGGGCAGCCGGCGGGCTGGGACTACGAGACCGAGACCCCGCTGCGCGACATCCGGGGCTACGAGATCTCCCGGGCCGCCGCCCACCCTGACCAGCTGACCGACAGCGACCTCGGCATGGCCAACGTGATCCTGACCAACGGGGCCCGGCTCTACGTGGACCATGCCCACCCGGAGTACTCCGGTCCCGAGGTGACCTCCGCCCTCGACGCGGTCCGCTACGACAAGGCCGGTGACGCGGTGATGGCCATCGCCGCGCAGCGGGCCACCCAGTCGCTGGGCCGTTCGGTTCGGCTGTACAAGAACAACACCGATGGCAAGGGCGCCTCCTACGGCACGCACGAGAACTACCTGCTGCAACGGAGCACGCCGTTCGACCGAATCGTCACCCAGTTCACCGCCTACCTGGTCACCCGCCAGGTGATCACCGGGGCCGGCCGGGTCGGAATCGGCCAGGCGAGCCAGCAGCCTGGTTTCCAGATCAGTCAGCGCGCGGACTTCTTCGAGGCCGAGGTCGGCCTGGAGACCACCCTGAACCGGCCCATCATCAACACCCGGGACGAGCCCCACGCCGACGCGAGCCGGCACCGCCGGCTGCACGTGATCACCGGGGACGCGAACCTGTCCGAGATCGCGACCTACCTCAAGGTCGGCAGTGCGGCGTGGGTGCTACGGGTGATCGAGGCCGGGGAGCTGGGTGGCGACCTGCGGCTGGACACCCCGGTGAGCGCGATGCGCGCCATCAGCCACGACCTCAGCTGTGCGGAGCCGGTGCTGCTCGCCGACGGCCGCTCGTTCTCACCCGTCGACGTCCAGGAGGCCTACCTCGAGGCGGGCCGGCAGCACTACGAACGCGTAGCCGGCGACCTGACCGAGGCGGCCCGGATCGAGGCCAAGGACCTGTTCACCCGCTGGCAGGACTGCCTGGACGCGCTGCGCCACGACATCTTCAGCCTGTCCGACCAGCTCGACTGGGTGGCCAAGCTGAAGCTGATGGAGTCCTACCGGCAGCGCGACGGCCTGAGCTGGGCGGCGCCCAAGCTGGCCCTGATCGACCTGCAGTACGCCGACGTCGACCCCCGGCGCAGCCTGTACCGGGCGCTGCTGGCCAAGGGCAAGATGCGCCGGCTGGTCACCGACGAGGAGATCGAGCGCGCCCGGACCTCACCGCCGGACGACACCCGGGCGTACTTCCGCGGGAAGGTGATGGAGAAGTTCGGGGCGAGCGTGGTCGCGGCGTCGTGGGACTCGGTGATCTTCGACGTACCTGACCGCCCGGCGCTGCAGCGGATCCCACTGCTCGACCCGCTGCGCGGGACCCGGGAGCAGGTTGGTCAGATGATCGCCGAGTGCAACACCGTGACCGACCTCTTCGCGGCGCTGGGTCGCTAGTCCGGTCCGAGTGACGGCAGCCGGTCGCGGTGTTGAGCGGCCAGCCGCTTCGGCGCCTTGGCCAGCCAGGCCTCCACCAGCAGCTCAGTGAGCTCGGGCAACCCGATCCGCTCCAGCCGGACCAGGACCGCGGGGTACCCGTTGAAATGCGGGGTGGTGAAGTAGACGTCCGGGTCGTCGGCCAGCAGCGCCTCCTTGGCGCCGAGGTCAGGCACCATCGCGGCCAGGATCGGACCGTCGGGCGCAGCCGTCCCCAGCGCCTCCCGGTCGGCCTTGCGCAGCGGCCGCTCCCAGGCGAAACCCTTCGTCCCGACCTTCCACGAGTAGGTGTCGGCCTCGGGCTCGGTGACCTCCGGCAGAGCCCGGGCGATCTTCCGGGCGTCGGACCAGGTGGCCATCTCGCCACGATAACGTGAGGTTGCTGTCGGAGGCGTTGGCTACGCTTAAGGCCCGCAAGGACAGGAGCAGCCATGGCTGAGTCAGAGCAGAGTCACCGCAAGGTGCGGCGGACCGAGGATCGCGAGGTCGAGGAGCTCGCGCCGACGGACTCCGCCCACAAGGCCGAACTCGACTCCGAGGTCGACTCGCTGCTCGACGAGATCGACGACGTCCTGGAGGTCAACGCCGAGGAGTTCGTCCGCTCCTTCGTGCAGAAGGGCGGGCAGTGAGGGACCGAGCCTCGGCCGCTGAGCTGACCGCGGAGTACCTGCGGGTCGGGTCATCGTCGTTCAACGACTTCGTCCGCCGGGTCGCGCCGGACGTCCTGCCGTCGGCCACGTCGGTTGCCGGCGTGGGAGACCTGACGGCCCATGGCACCACGATCGTCGCCGCCACCTTCCCGGGTGGCGTGGTGATGGCCGGTGACCGCCGGGCCACCATGGGCAACGTCATCGCGCAGCGCGACATCGAGAAGGTCTTCCCGGCCGATGAGTTCTCCATCATCGGGATCGCCGGAGCCGCCGGCATCGCGGTCGAGCTGGTGGGACTGTTCCAGGTGGAGCTCGAGCACTACGAGAAGCTCGAAGGGGCGCCGCTGTCGATGGTCGGCAAGGCCAACCGGCTGGCCACCCTGATCCGGATGAACCTGGCCCTCGCCATGCAGGGCTTCGTGGTGGTGCCGCTGTTCGCGGGCTGGGACCTCGCCGCTGAACAGGGCCGCATCTTCTCCTACGACGCCACCGGCGGGCGGTACGAGGAGCACGCATTCTTCTCCGTCGGCTCGGGCTCGGTGTTCGCTCGGGGGTCGCTGAAGAAGCTCTACCGGGACGACTTCGCGGCGGACGAGGCCACCATGGCGGTCGTCCAGGCGCTGTACGACGCGGCCGACGACGACTCGGCGACCGGGGGACCGGACCTCACCCGCAGGATCTTCCCGGTAGTGCTCATCGCCAACGCCGACGGCGTCCAGCGGGTCAGCGAGAGCCAGGTGGCCGAGATGGTGGCCGCTATGATGCAGAGCCGCAACGAGCGGCCGGACGGTCCGGGAGCCCCGCTGTCATGAGCATGCCGTTCTACGTCGCTCCCGAGCAGCAGATGAAGGACCGGGCGGACTTCGCTCGGAAGGGCATCGCCCGGGGCCGGTCGGTCGTGGTGCTGCACTACGCCGACGGCATTGTGTTCGTGGCCGAGAACCGGTCCCAGGCCCTGCACAAGGTCAGCGAGATCTACGACCGGATCGGCTTCGCCGCGGTCGGCCGCTACAACGAGTTCGAGAACCTGCGGATGGCCGGTATCCGCTACGCCGACTTCCGCGGGTACAGCTACGACCGCACCGACGTCACCGCGCGCGGCCTGGCCAACGCGTACGCCCAGCTGCTCGGCACGATCTTCTCCTCCGGCGGGGAGAAGCCGTACGAGGTGGAGATCGTGGTCGCTGAGCTGGGGCCGACGGCCGCCCACGACCAGATCTACCGGCTGACCTACGACGGGTCGGTGGCCGACGAGGAGAACTTCGCGGTGATGGGTGGCTCGGCGGAGGTGATCGCCGAGATCGTCGGCCGCGGCTTCACGCCCGGGCTCAGCCTGGCCGAGGCGACCAAGCTCGCCGTGCAGGCGCTCGGCGCCGACGGCGGGCCGAACTCTGCCGCGCGCACGCTCGAGGTCGACGCCCTCGAGGTGGCGATCCTGGAACGGACCCGCACCCTGCCGCGTAAGTTCCGCCGGATCACCGGCGAGCGGCTCGCGGCGCTGCTGCGCGACGACGTCGAGCCCGACGATCCCGGCCCGGAGGTTCCGCCGCAGATGCCGCCGGAGCCCACCGTGCCGGAGACCGTGGTCGGCGAGAGTTAGTGGTCACGCCCGGAAGTTCGTCGGTGCCTGCCCCGCCCGGGCGGCGCCTCGCGTCGTTCTCCTCGGTCCAGATACGACCCGGTATCCCTACTCTGCCCGCCGCAGTGGCCGGAGGTCGCTTCCCTCCCGCCCAGAACCCTCCTTCGTCGGCCTTGCGAGCCATCCACCCGGACGATGCAGGACCCTCGACGAACCTCCGGGCGCAGCCACTATGACCGCACCGCCGCCGCCCGTCGCCGTGGTGGTGGGTGCGGGCCTGATCGGTGCGTCGATCGGCTGTGCGCTGACCGCCGCTGGGTACTCGGTGCACCTGCAGGACCGGCAGAGCAGCCACGCTCGGGTCGCGGCCGGCCTGGGTGCGGGCACCGAAGATCCGGCCGAGCCGGACACTGTCGACCTCGTGGTCGTCGCCGTGCCTCCGGACGCGATCCCCGGCGTGGTCGCCGAATGCCTCGGGGTTTATCCGCGCGCGGCCGTCACCGACGTCGGCTCGGTGAAGGCCGGGGTGCTGAACGCCCTGTGGCGGCGGGCCCTCGACCTGAACCGGTACGTCGGCTCACATCCGATGGCCGGGTCCCAGCACTCGGGGCCGGTGACCGCCCGCGCGGACCTGTTCACCGACCGCACCTGGGTCGTGACTCCGCATCGCCGCTCGGATCCCGACGCGGTCGCCCGGGTGCAGGCGGCGGTCCGGGCCTGTGGCGCTCGGCCGGTGGTGATGGACGTCGACGACCACGACGCCGCGGTCGCCCGAGTGTCGCACCTGCCGCACCTGCTGTCGGTGCTGATGGCTGGACACCTGAACACGGTCCCCGAAGGTGACTTGGTGCTGGCCGGGACCGGTCTGCGGGACGTGACCCGGGTGGCGGCCAGTGACCCCGCGCTGTGGGAGCAGATCGTCGGGGCCAACTCCGCCGCCGTGCTGAACGAGCTGCGCGGGGTGCAGGACCAGCTGGACCTGCTGGTCAAGGCGGTGGAGGCGATGCCGGCCGCCGACGAGCTGCGCAGCCAGCTGGAGCGCGGAGTGGCCGGGACCCGCAAGATCCCGGGCAAGCACGGCGCAGCCGCGGTGGCGTACAGCCAGGTCGTCGTGGCCATCCCTGACGAGCCCGGCGCGCTGGCCCGGCTGTTCGGCGAGGTCGAGGCGGCCGGGGTGAACGTCGAGGACATCGCCATCGAGCACGACCCGGTCCGCGAGGTGGGCTACCTGGCCCTGTCGGTGACTCCGGAGGCCAGCGACGACCTGGTGGCCCGGATGGTCGAGCACGGCTGGTCCGTCGTCTGACCAGGACCGGCGGGACGGCGTACGCGGGTCCTCCCGATAAGGTGAGGTGATGCCTGAAGCAACGACGGCGACCGTGACACGGGGGCGGCCTCTGGTCGTGGCCATCGACGGACCCAGTGGTTCGGGGAAGTCCAGCACCGCACGGGGCGTCGCTCGGCGGCTCGGGCTGGCGTTCCTGGACACCGGAGCGATGTACCGGGCAGCGACCTGGCTGGCCGTGCAGCGTGGGGTCGACCTGAGCCAGACCGCGGCCGTGGCCGAGCTGGTCCGCGAGTCGGAGATGGACCTGGTGCTGGAGCCTGACGGATTCACTATTGCCATCGACGGCACCGACGTGACGACCGCGATCCGGGCCCCGGAGGTGTCGGCCGTGGTCAGCGCAGTGGCCACGAACCTCGACGTACGGGCCGATCTGGTGGCCCGCCAGAGAGAGATCATCGCTGAGGCCGCTGGCGGGATCGTCGCCGAGGGCCGGGACATCACCACGGTGGTCGCGCCCGACGCCGACGTACGCGTGCTCCTCGTCGCAGACCCCGAGGCCCGGATCGCCCGGCGGCACGCCGAGCTCTCCGACCGGGCCGACGTTGCCGCCGTCACCGACCAGGTGATCCGCCGCGACCGCGACGACTCGACCGTCGCCCAGTTCACCTCCGCCGCGCCCGGTGTCCACGTGATCGACTCCACCGAGCTGTCCCTGGACGACGTCGTGTCGGCCATCTGCGCCCTGGTGCCGGCCACGTCGTCGACCACCACCCGCTGCTGCCCGGCCACCTTGTTCAGCA
>DASQUF010000103.1:0-11330 GCA_035641435.1 Propionibacteriaceae bacterium
GTCGTCCGGCAGGTCCGCCTCGTACGCCGCGGGCAAGAAGGTGCGCACGGTGGTCAGGGCGCAGCCGTACACCGACTCGGGCCACTCCACCTGGGCCAGGTCGCGGGTCAGGTCCCCGGAGCTGGCGAAATCCTCCTGCTCGACCGCCGTCAGTGCGCCGGACAGACCGCCGGCGTCGGTGGTCCGCAATCCCAGCTGCCGGCTGAGCGCCGGCTCGGCCCGGGCCAGGACATCGGTCAGCACCAGGGCGAAAAGGCGAGGCGGCTGGTCCCAGCCCGCCCGACCGACGTGGCGGTCGAGCTCGAGCAGGGCGGCGACCAGGGCGTCGGCGGAGTCCGCGGTACGCATCAGCAGCGGGGCAGCGGGCCGGCCGCCTGCGGGGCGTTCAGCACCTCCAACGCGGTGATGGCATCGCGCAGCGTGCTCACCTTCACCAGGTTGACGTCGGTACGGAGCCCGGCAAGGTCGCCGCAGTTGGCCGCCGGGACCAGGAAGTCGGTCGCGCCGGCCTTCTCGGCGCCCGCAACCTTCTGCTGAATGGCACCGATCGGGCCCACCTGCCCGTCCGGCGAGATCGTCCCGGTGGCCGCGACGTGACGGCCGGCGAGCAGCGGGCCCTCGGTGATCTTGTCGTAGATGGCCAGGGCGAAGACCAGGCCGGCGCTGGGGCCGCCGATCTGCTGGCCGAAGTCGAATGAGATCTCGGGCTCGTAGTCGTATCCGGTGCGCAGCGTGATCCCGACCACCGGGGCGTCGGACTGGGTGGTGGACTCAGCGGTGACGACCTTGACCCGGCGCTCCTCCTTGTTGCGGATCACGGTGAAGACCACCGTGTCTCCCACCTGCACCTTCTGGATGGCGTCGCGCACCGCCTTCTCGGAAGGAGTGCGCTGACCGTCGACCGAGGTCACCAGGTCGCCGGGCAGGAGCCGCTGGTGCGCTGGTCCGCCGACGGTCACGGAGTACACCGCCGGCCGCTCGACAACGTCCTGCCCGCCGGCCCGCAGCGCCGCGACCACCGCGTCGTCCTGGGCGGTTTCCATCATCTCGGCGTCCTCGTCGCTGACCTGCTCGACGGACTTGCCCGGGTCATAGATCACCTCCCGCGGCAACGCGTCGCGGGACGGCAGCCAGTACGCCAGCAGCGCCTGCGGCAGGCTGAGCCGCGCGTCGGCGGGAGTGGTCGAGAGGATGGTCATGTCCAGCCGACCGGTGGTCGGGTACGTGTCGATGCCTTGAACGCGAATGATCGGCTCGTTGTCCACCTTCCCCAGGGTGTCCCGGGCCCCGCCCGGGCTCCAGCTGACGAACGGTACCGGAACCACGACCAGCAGCAGGGCCAGGCCGACGAACAGCAGGGCGGAGACAAACGCTGTCCAAGTCTGGCGGGTCACGAGACGCCGGTCCTGACGTCGGTGGGTGCCGTCGGCTTGGGCTCGTCAGCGTCGGGCTCGTCACCTTCGGGCAGACCCACCCAGGCCGTTGTGCCGGATGTGAAGCGCTGCTCTTTCCAGATCGGCACCTCGGCCTTGAGGCTGTGGATCAGGTGCGCGCACGCCGCCAGTGCCGGCCCGCGGTGCACAGCGCCGACGGCGACGACGACGGCGAGGTCGCCGACCTCGAGATGACCCACCCGGTGCTCCACCGCCACGGTCAGAACATCGTGGGCGGCAGCCGCCTCCTGGGCGCAGCGGGCCAGCGTGGCCACGGCCGTCGGATGCTGCGTGTAGTCCAAGGAAACCACTGGGGCCCCCGAGTCGTGGTCGCGGACCACACCGACAAAGAGAGCGATCCCGCCGACCGCGGGGTCCCGCACCAGCCCGAGCAGCCGGTCGACGCTGAGCGGGACCTCGGTGATGCGCGCCGCGCGGACCGGGGAGGTCATGGGTTGAACCCTAGCCCGCCGCGCGAGTCACGCTCGAAGGTCGGGCCCGGCCGATCCGCGCGGCTACCGCGTGCGGGTCGGCGCCGATGAGATTTCGTCTGCGGACCGGTCAGTAGCACCAGGCACCCCCGACACACACCTCAGGAGGAACGAGATGGCAGGAGGAACGAGATGGCGAAGTTCGTGACGATCGGCTACGGCGACCGGAAGGGGTACGACCGCACCGACCCGGCCGTCCCCGATGCGGCCCACGCGCACGACGCCCGGCTGGCTGAGCGGGGTGGGGAGATGGGCCGGGCCGGCACACCAGTGCAGGTGCGCAACCACGACGGCGCCGGGATCGAGACCGAGACCGGGCCGTTCCTGCAGTCCGCCCTGCCCGTGGCCGGGTTCGGCGTTATCGAGGCCGCCACGCTCGAGGAGGCCGTGACCCTGGCCGCGCAGACCCCCTGCGCGGTAGCGCAGGGCGTGGTCGAGGTGTGGCCGCTCGAGCGATAACCTCCGGCCCATCCTCGCGAGTTCTTGACCGCTCGTGCCGGCGCTCGTCGGGCATCGGAGGAGGGTCCGCTGCCGTCTGGAGGAGTGATGAGCGAAACAACGCTTCCCGCTCCGCGAAGAGCGACGACGACGGCAGCACCCACGGCGTGACCGATGCGAGACGAGCACTGAGAGGGATTGCGCCCTGAGCGATCAACGCTCAAGCGGGGCGTACGGTTGAGGAGACGACGTTTCCTAGGTCAGGAGAGAGACCGATGGCGGAGGACCGGCAGCCGGATCCGTCCGACGACCAGCCGGAGGACCCCAAGCCTGAGCCGTACCGGCTAGGCGGGTCCGGCGGGTCAAAGGGCTCGGGCCAGACCCCGGGATCCGGCGGTGACCAGCCGACCAACCCGCTCGAGGACCTGTTCTCCTCACTGGCCGGCGGCGACATGAACGCCCTGGCCTCCCAGCTGCAGAACGCGTTCGCGATGCTGGGCGGCGCCGGGTCGATGTTCTCCGCCGGCGCGTCGGGCGCCGAGTCCGGGGTCAACTGGGAGGTGACCAAGGACACCGCCCGCAAGACCGTCGCCTCGCTGGGCCCCGATCCCAGCCCGGACGGCGGACAGCAGCGCGCGCTGGCCGAGGCGGTCTCGCTCGCCGAGCTGTGGCTGGACGAGGCAACCACCTTCCCGCAGGTCAGTGCCACGGTGGCGGCGTGGAGCCGCGCGGAGTGGATCGAACAGACGCTGCCGGTGTGGCGGCGGCTGGTCGAGCCGGTCGCCGGACACATCGCGGACGCCATGGAGGGCGCGCTCAACATGGGTGGGAGCGAGGCGCAGGCCATTCCGGGTCTGGCCGGCATGGAGCAGATGCTCCGGCCGATGCTGCGGACCTCCGGTGCGAGCATGTTCGGCCTGCAGCTGGGCCAGGGGCTCGGCCAGCTGGCCACCGAGGTCGTCGGCGCCACCGACATCGGTCTGCCGCTGAGCGAGCCGGGGCACGTCGCCCTGCTGCCGACCAACGTCGCGGCCTTCGGCGCTGGGCTGGAGCAGTCGGCCAGTGACGTCACCCTCTACCTGGCGCTGCGGGAGTGCGCGCGGCAACGGCTCTTCGCCGCCGCCGGCTGGCTGCGGGAGCAGATGCTGACGCTGGTCGAGCAGTACGCCCGCGGCATCACCATCGACACCTCGGCGCTGGAGGAGGCCGTCGGGCGGATCGACCCGTCGAACCTGTCCGAGCTGAGCTCCACGCTGGAAGGCAACCTGTTCGCCCCGCAGCAGACGCCGGAGCAGAAGGCCGTGCTGCAGCGGTTGGAAACCATGCTGGCCCTGGTCGAGGGCTGGGTCGACGAGGTGGTCAGCCAGGCGACCGCGAAGCGTATGCCGACGGCCGCCGCCTTGGCGGAGACCGTACGCCGGGCCCGGGCGACCGGCGGTCCGGCGGAGGCGACGTTTGCCACGCTGGTGGGCCTCGAGCTGCGGCCCCGCCGGATGCGGGACGCCGCCAACCTGTGGGCCGCCCTGCGCGACGCCCGAGGGCTCGAGGGCCGTGACGCCGTCTGGTCGCACCCCGACCTGGCGCCGACCTCGGCAGACCTCGACGACCCACTGGGCTTCGCCGCCGTCGAACCGACCGAGGAGGCCGGCGACGGGGACTTCGATGCCGCTCTGGCGGAGCTGCTCGACGCCGAGGAGCGCGACGGCGAGGATCCGCCTAAGCCGTAGGGTCGTCCAGCCGGACCGGCGCGCCGTGGTCGTGAGCTGTGCCCAGCCGACGGTGCCGAGCCGGCTGCCCCGGCGACCACAGCGTGCTCCACAGTTCGGGCAGGGCCAAGGCGGCGTCGTCGGTATCGAACTCCATCGCCACCCTCGCTACGGGCCGGCGCTCGGCGTACGCGGCCAGCACCGCATCGACGGCGGCGACCTCCTCCGGCGACCAGTAGAGCCGCGTGATCGAGTTCCAGACGACCGGCAGCACGCCCGCTGCAGTTCGCTCGAGCGCCGGCGCGAGCCAGGCGGACGCCGCGGCCCGGTCGACGAAGACCGGCTGTTCGGCCGCCAGGCGCAACGCAGCCGCCAGCCGCTCGTGCCGATGCAGCTGGAACGGCCAGACGAACGACGTCAGCAGCAGCCGGCCTTCGGGGGTCGAGGCGTCGACGGGGTGCAGGTCGCAGCCTCTTCGGTCCGCGATGGCGAAGTCGGCCACCCGCACTGGGCCGGAGATCGGGTCGGTGAAAGTCACGGGCGAGGCGCGGTCGCCGTAGCGCCAGTCCGGCCCGGAGAAGGCAAAGCGGTCGACCAGGAGGTTCAGGCCGGCACTCGCCCCCAGCTCGAGCAGCCGGATCCGCCGCATCCCCGACGCGGCCACCACGTCGAACAGCCCGGCCAGCAGGGCCACCGACCGCCCCACCTCGTTGGTCTGCGGCGGCACCTCCAGGGCGCCCCGAAGCTCGTCGCGGTGAGCGGCGATCACCCCGCGCAGCACGGGCCAGGCCTGGGCGGGGTCATCCTGGCCGCCCAGGCACGGGTAGAACCGGACCAGCTCCGGCGCCTGGTCGGTGAGCACCAGCCGGAACACGCCGGCCAGCAGTCGTAGCGGCAGGGCCGAGCCGGTCGGCGCGGACTCGTAGCCCTCGCAGATCTCCCGGACCGGGCCTGCCGCCTCCCAGTCCTCGGCCAGGCCCCGCATCGCATAGCCGTACAGGTGGGTGGCGTCGCCGGCGTGGCTGCGGAAGCGGTCGGCCAGGGTGCGACCCATGTCCCAGCGGACCATCAGTCCACACGCACGGGGGCTCCGCCCCCGTGTTCCCCCGCTCGTGGCGCTGCCCCCGGACCCCCGAGCAGCTCAGACGACTCACCAGCACCGGCCAGGAAGCCCTCCAGATAACCCTCCGCCCGCTCCGCCTGGAGGTAGCTCTCCACCAGCCGGTGGAACTTCGGCCCGTGGGCCGGCTCGAGCAGGTGCGCAAGCTCGTGGACGAGGACGTAGTCCACCACCCAGGCCGGCATCGCCCGTAGGCGGTGGGACAGCCGGATCACGCCCGTGGTCGGCGTGCACGAGCCCCAGCGGTGCCGCTGGTTGGTGACCCAGCGCACGGCCGCCGGCCGCGGCGGCCCGCCCGAGCCGGACAGGTAGCGTTCGGCCAGCGCCTCCGCCCGCGCCTGCAGGTCGTGATCGGTCGCCGGGGCGGCCCGCCGCCGCTCCCGGGCCAGAACGCGCCCCACGAGGTCGACGACCAGTCGTTGCTCCTCAGCCCGGGACACCCGAGCGGGGACCAGGACCACGATCGTGTCCCGTTCCCGGTACGCGGTTGCTGTTCGCCGGCGACGCGCGCTGCGGCGTACCTCGATCCGGGAACCGTCAGTCGGGCTCGGGAAGGTCGGCGGCACGTCTCCTGCTCGGGTCGAGTGTGCCCTCAACCTACCGGCGCTGGTCCAACCCTCGGACGGCCGGCAGCCGAAGAAAGGCTTTGCCGAGACCCCCGGCCCGACAGATTTCCACAGAGTGACGAAAGCCGAACGAGTGGTGACCAGGACCCCTCCACAGAACCTCGTGGCCAGGTGCACAGGTTGTCCACACGGTTGTCCACATTCGGTGGACACGACCGCCGAGACCGACGATTGACGCACCCGTCCGAGCCCGCTAGCGTTCCGAACACGAAACCTCCGCACCGTCGGCACGCTCGCAGGGGAAGGCAAGTGCTGCCGAGGGCACGGGGGTTTCGTCTTTTTCGGCGTGGCCGCTGGCGGGGGGCCGCCAGCCGCGTAAAGTAACCGGCGACCGAACGCCCGCCCGCCTGGTTCCGGTGTCAGACACCGGGCCGAACGGCGCGCAGACCCTGTCGACAGCGCCGGGGCCGGTCCCGCCGCGCAACCAGCGGTGGACGACCATCGAGCAAGGAGGCAGATCATGGCCGAGACCTACAGCGGCGAGTTCTACTGTGTGAAGTGCAAAGAAAAGCGTGAGGCCTCCGGTGAGGTCCACGTGAACGACAAGGGCACCCGGATGGCCAAGGCCAAGTGCCCGGTGTGCGGCACCAACCTCAACCGCATCCTCGGCAAGGCCTGAGCGGCTCCGACCGCGCCGACGCTACCGCGGGCGTCGGTCGCCAACCTTCCTGATCAGGGACAGCCCACCTCGGGCCGTCCCTGATCTGGTTACGACACCGGGTCGAAGAAAGCCTGTGGACAACTTGCGGCAGGTCCGGTCGGCGACCACAGGATGGCGGCATGACGCACTTCCGCTCACCGGTTGACTCCGCTGCCGAGGGCCCGCTCGAGCTGTCCGACCACGCAGTCGTCCTACGCCGTTCCACCGACGAGCTGCAGGTGGGTCTGGACCCGCGACACGCGCTGGTCTTCGCCGACAGCTACCGGCCCCTGCTCGACCGCCTTCGGGCCCCGGCGACGCCGGCCGGCCTGGTGGAGGCCGGACAAGCGGCGGGGCTGTCGGCTCGTGCGGTGAGCGACGCCGTGCAGCGGCTCTGCGCGGCCGGTCTGCTCCGGCCTGTACCGGTCGACAAGACCGCCCGGGCGAGCCGCCGCGTACGGCTGGTCGGTGCTGGGCCGATCGGGTTACCGCTGGCCCGCTACCTGGTCGAGAGCTGCGTCGGCGAGCTGGCGGTCTTCGACCCCCGGTCGCCCGATGGCGGCCTCTACCCCGCCGCCGGGTCGCAAGCCGACCAGGCTGGCGCCCTGGCGGCGTCGATCGGCGGTGGCCCGACTCTGGTGGCGCCCGTGGACCACTGGAGCAAGCCGGAGACCCTGGCCGTGGATCTCACCATCGTGGTGGCGGAGGGGCCGGAGGTCGACCGGGCGATCACCGACCACCTGGTGCGGCTGGACCAGCCGCACCTGCTGGTCCGTTCGCTCGGGGACGCGGTCTGGGTGGGGCCGCTGGTCCTGCCCGGCCGTACGCCGTGCCTGCGCTGCACCGACCTCACCCGCACCGACGCCGATCCCGGCTGGCCAACGGTGCTGGCCCAGCTCGGTCGGCTGCGGCTGCGGCCACCCAACCTGCTGGTCGGGTGGGCCGCCGCGGTGGCGGCGACCCAGGCCCTGGCGTTCCTGGACGGCGGCCAGCCCGAGACCACCGGCGCCACGCTCGAGCTGGCCGTCTCCGGCCTGCACACCGAGCTGCGGACCTGGCCCAGCCACACCGAATGCGGGTGCCGTTGGCAGATCAGCACAGAATGGGGGGTGTGAGCGAGAACGGTCGGGAGTCGGACCAGCGGCGGACCGACCGGGACTCGCTCGCGCGCTCGGCGTTTCGTCGCAGCGCCCGGCTCGCGTCGCTGCCGCTGGGCTTCGCCGGCCGGGCGACGCTCGGTCTGGGCAAGCGGCTGGGTGGCGCCCCGGCCGAGCAGGTCAGCGAGCAGATGCAGCAGCGGGCGGCCGAGCAGCTGTTCCGGGTGCTGGGTGAGCTCAAGGGTGGGGCGATGAAGTTCGGCCAGGCCCTCAGCCTGTTCGAGTCCGTGCTGCCCGACGACGTCGCCGGCCCCTACCGCGTCCACCTGTCCCGGCTGCAGGACGCGGCCCCACCGATGCCCACTTCGCGAGTCCACGCCGTCCTGACCCGCGAGCTCGGACCGCGGTGGCGAGACTCGTTCGCCGAGTTCAGTCCGTTGCCGGCGGCCGCGGCCTCGATCGGCCAGGTACACCGGGCGACCTGGGCGGACGGGCGTCCGGTCGCCGTCAAGGTGCAGTACCCCGGCGCCGACGAGGCCCTGCGCTCGGACCTGAAGCAGATCGGCCGGCTGTCCAAGGTGATCTCCCCGCTGGCCGGCGGCATGGACGTCGGCCCGCTGGTGGATGAGATGACCGCTCGGGTCACTGAGGAGCTGGACTACACGCTGGAGGCCTCGGCCCAGCAGCAGGCCGCAGAAGGCTTCACCGGCAGCGCGGAGTTCTTCGTGCCGCAGGTGCTGGCCAGCACGGCGAAGGTGATGGTCAGCGAGTGGGTCGAGGGCGTGCCGCTGTCCACCGCGGCGGACCGGTCGGCCAAGGAGCGCAACGCCGTCGGCCTGCGCTACGTGCGGTTCCTGTTCGCCGGCCCCAGCCTCGCCGGCCTGCTGCACGCCGACCCCCATCCGGGCAACTTCAAGATCATGTCGGACGGCCGGCTGGGGGTCGTCGACTTCGGACTGGTGGCCCGGCTCCCGGACGGGCTGCCGTCGGCGATGGGCCGGATCCTGCGGATCGCGCAGCAGGGCAACGCGCACCAGGTGGCCGAGCAGCTGCACCTGGAGGGCTTCGTGGCCTCCGATATCGACGCCGAGGACCTGCTGGACTACCTCGCGCCGTTCGTCGAGCCGGCGTCGGTCCCCGAGTTCGAGTTCAGCCGGGACTGGATGCGCAGCCAGTTCCAGCGGGTCAAGGACCCGAACGCCTCCGGCGGGGTGGCGATGAAGCTCAACCTGCCGCCGAGCTACCTGCTGATTCACCGGGTCTGGACCGGCGGACTGGCGGTGCTGTCCCAGCTGAACGCGCGGGCCGCGTTCGGAACAGTGCTGGAGGAGTTCCTACCCGGCTACGGACAGAACGCCGCGAGCGTCGGGTAGGAGCCGCTCGTCGAGCGTCGGAGGAACGTCCCGCTGCCGAACGGAGGAGCGATGAGCGAAGCCGCCGCGAGCGCTAGGGAGCAGAAGGGGCGGGTTCGTGAAGAGTGACGACGACGGCAGCAGTAGGGCGCGACGAGCGCGAGACGAGCACAAGAAACTCCGGTGACCTGCACTCTCAATGCGCGGCACAGCAGTCGGGCTGGGTCGCAGGCACACCCGAGGCCGGGGAAGCGACGGACTCCACGGTCGACCCGAGGGGAGCCTTGAGGCTGTGCCGCGTATTGGAAGTGCAGGCCCCCATGAGCGTAACCGCCGGCGGCCACGCCGCGGTGGCGAAACGCCGGGATAGTGACGCGATCATGACCGACTCATGACAGGACCCGGCCGAGCCAGAGCCGGACGGTGTGGAACGTTACCCGTCCGGCCCGGCGCAGCTCACCGACGCTCATGCGGCGGCCTCGCTTCCTCCGGACCCGGCGGCCGGCGCGAAGGGCTCCGGCAGCGGGTACTTGCGCGGCCGGCCCCGGGGCCGCTTGCGGGCGACCACGACACCGCCGATGAACAGCTGGCCACCCCAGACGCCCCAGGGCTCGCGGCGCTCCAGCGCCCCGGCCAGGCAGGCCTCCTGGATCGGGCAGTCGCGACACAGCGCTTTGGCCGCCTCGACGTCGGCCGGCCCCTCGGCGAAGAACAGCTCCGGGTCCACCAGCCGGCAGGGCAGCACCTCGCCCACCTCGCCGCGTATCGGGACGGTCATCAGTCCGCCTCCTGCGTAGGTCATCTCAGCCATCTCTTTCGCAGAGTGAGGTCCCGGGCGGGCCCTCGAAGGTGGCCGGGAAACACGAAGGCCGTGAGTCCCGGTATCTGGGATTCACGGCCCTGGAGGCGGTCCGGTGTTGGCTACACCGGAGGACTACAGGAAGGTGGTCCCAACGGAAAAGAGAACTTGGTATCGGTGACGTCGCACCCGCCGAAGTCGGCGAAGTGTCCGTCCTGGTGCTGCGGCGCGGCCTGGTTCTGAACCGACATGAGGCCCGCGCTCGGCCAGCTGACCTGTCCGATCATCTGGGCGGTGCGGGCGGCGGTCGGCTCGGCGATCCGGGCGGGACCAGCCAGCGACCCGGCCGAGGGCAGGCGGAACTTCACGGCGGCGCTCACCTGATCGCTGAGATTCAGATAGCTGTCCATGGAAGTCCCCTCCTCTCCGGTGCGGCTTGCTGGGAACAGGACGACGTCGTCTGACGAAAGCCCTTGGTCAGGTTAAGCGAGTGGGCCGAGGAGTGGCAAACATATTTCTGCCAGTTCGGCCGACAATTCTTGCCAGCCCGGTTCAAGATGCCTCTTCGGCCAGGATGGCCAGCACGTGCTCGCCGTATTTGCTGGCCTTGGCCGGGCCCAGGCCCTGGATCTTGACCAGCTCGGTGGCGTTGCGCGGCCGACCCTCGGCGAGCGCCACCAGCGTGGCGTCGGTGAAGATGCAGTACGCGGGCAGCTTCTGTTCGGCCGCCTCCTGGCGGCGCCACTCCCGCAGCCGGCTCATGGTGCCCTCGTCGTACGTCGCCGGGCACGCGGCGTGCCGGCCCATCTTCCGCTCCGCGGCCTCGCTCAGGGGCCGCCCACAGGACCGGCAGTGCGCCGACAGCACGGTGCCCCGCCGGCGGACCGGCGGCCCCGAGCCGGCTCCGGTGACCGACGCGGACGGCAGCACCGGCGTGAGGAAGCGGGACGGGTTGCGGGCTTTCCCTCCCCCGTTGCGGGTGCGGGACCACGACACCCGCAGCAGGCGGCGGGCCCGGGTGACGCCGACGTAGAGCAGGCGCCGCTCCTCGTTGACCTGCTCCGGCGTGGTCGCCAGCACGAACGGTAGCGAGCCCTCGTGGACGCCCAGCAGCGCGACCGCGTCCCACTCCAGGCCCTTGGCGGAGTGCAGGGTGCCGACGGTGACGCCCTGGGCGGTCGGCACGTGCTGGGCCTCGGCACGGCGGTCCAGCTCCGCCGACACCGCCGCCAGGTCCAGCCCCGACGCGTCGGAACCAGCCTCGGCGGCAAGGTCCTCGGCCACACTGACCAGGGCGGCCAGCGACTCCCAGCGCTCGCGGAGTGCTCCGGCGCCGTCGGGCGGCTGCTCGGTCCAGCCGAGGGTACCCAGCACCGCCTTGACCTGCTCGACCACACCACTCGGCTCATCGCTGGCCGCGGCCCGGGCCTGGTTGCGCAGCACGAGCAGGGCCTGCCGGACCTCCGGCCGCTCGTAGAACCGCTCTCCGCCGCGGACCAGGTAAGGAATGCTCCGGTCGGCGAGCGCCTGCTCGATCGGTGGCGACTGGGCGTTGATCCTGAACAGCACCGCCATCTCCCGGTAGCCGATCCCGGCTGCGGCCTGCTGGGCGAGCCAGTCGGCGATCC
>DASQUF010000104.1:0-20510 GCA_035641435.1 Propionibacteriaceae bacterium
CACGAACCACCCGGGCCGCACGCGAGCGCCCAGCTTTGCCCGTCCGGTGTGCCTGACCGGGGCCACGGGGGTGTCACCAACCGGCCGGTGCTCGACATCGGGGTCGCTGCCACCGGCCGCGAGCAGCCGCAGGAAGTGCGACTTGCCCGAGCCGTTGGAGCCCAGCACGGCGACCCGGTCGCCGAACCAGATCTCGGCGCTGAACGGCTTCATCAGCCCGGTCAGCTCGAGGTCGGTGACGATCACCGCCCGCTTGGCCGTTCGGCCCCCGCTCAGCCGCATGGACACCCGCTGCTCCAGCGGCACGGCCTCCGGCGGCCCGGCCTCCTCGAACTTCGCCAGCCGGGTCTTGGCCGCCTGGTAGCGCGACGCCATCGCGGAGTTGTACGCGGCCTTGTTCTTGTACATCAGCATCAGCTCGCGCAGCTTCTCGTGCTCCTCGTCCCACCGCCGGCGCAGCTCCTCCAGCCGGCTGAACCGCACCCGGCGTGCCTCGGCCAGGGTCCCGTACCGTCCACCGTGGACCCACACCGAGTTGCCGGCCGCCCCGAGCTCGAGCACGGCGACGGTCCGGGCCGTCTGGTCGAGCAGCTCGCGGTCGTGGCTGACCAGCAGCACCGACTTCTGCGTCGCGGCCAGCTGCGCCTCCAGCCACCGCTTGGCCGGCACGTCGAGGTAGTTGTCCGGCTCGTCGAGCAGCAGGACCTGGTCCGGGCCGCGGAGCAGCGCTTCCAACGCCAGCCGCTTCTGCTCGCCGCCGGACAGCGTGCCCAGCTCCCGCCAGCGGGCCCGGTCGTAGCCGATGCCCAGAGCAGCGGTGCAGCAGGCGTCGAACGTCACCTCGGCCTCGTAGCCGCCGGCGTCGGCGTAGTCGGCCAGAGCCTGGGCGTACGCCAGCTGGTTCCGCTCGCTCTCAGAGTCCATCAGCGCCAGCTCCAGGGCATCCACCCGCGCCACCACATCACGTAGCGCCGGCGGGGCCAGGGAGAACAGCAGGTCACGGACGTTGGTCTTGTCCCGGATGTTGCCGATGAACTGGCGCATCACGCCCAGCCCGCCGCTGCGTGACACCGAGCCGGTCGTCGGGGTCAGGTCTCCGGCGATGATCCGCAGCAGGGTGGTCTTACCGGACCCGTTGGGCCCAACCAGGGCGACCACCGCCCCGTCACCGACCCGGAAAGAGACGTCGTCCAACAGCACCCGGCCGTCGGGCAGGGTGTACCCGACCCCGGCGAGATCGACGTGGCCCATGGGCGGTCAGCCTAGGGACGCGACGAGGCGTACGCGAACCCTTTGTCCCGGCACGGCTTGCACCCGATGCTCGCCGTGGGATCACATCAGGCAGCGAGCAGCATGGCCAGCGCGGCAGTGTCGGCGTTGCCCGAGGGGTCGATGCCGACCTTGCTGACCAGATGGGTCACCGTGCCCTCCACGTCGGCCTCCACCCAGGCGGCCCGGTGGTCCAGCCCGAGGTGCGGCAGCCCAGGCAGGAAGACGCAGCCGGATGCGACGTCGTAGTCCGGCACCGAGGACAGCGTGCTCGACGGCGGGTGCAGCACGATCAGTCCCGGCGGGGTGTAGGCGGCGAACTGGCCGGGCTGCAGCGGGTGGTCCCCCATCAGCAGACCCTCGGCGACGACCAGTCCGACGGCGCCGGGCTGCGGCTGTTCGGGCAGCTCCTCGCGCACCCGGAAGACGGTGCTGGCCGGGAGCAGGCCCGGCACGGCGGCCATCTGCACCGCCAGGACCAGGAACTTCGCCCACTCGACCGTGTCGTGCGGCCACCGGTTGATCAGCATGAACCCGTACAGCGACCCCTCCGACTGGAGCGGGGCCACCTCGATCGACGGCCGACCATCCATGATGACCTCCCATACGAGCCCACCAGACCACTGCCCTACGGGCGAAGTTGATCAACGCAGGTGGCTCCATGGTCCACGTCGGAGGGTTAGCAGACAAGGGGGTAGGAGTGCCAACCGACCTGGCGAACCATGATCGGTACGCAGTCGTAACGGGCCCTTAAGTTGATCTAGCTCTCGGCAACCGGACCACGGCCTGCAGCCGCCAAGGCGGCTCACCGTCGGCCAGCGCGACCTCCCCGCCCGCCCGACGCACCAGCTCCCGCACGATGGCCAGGCCCAGGCCGGTCCCGCCGAAGTCCCGGGCCCGGGCGTCGTCCAGCCGGGTGAACCGCTCGAAGACCCGCTCCCGGTCCGCCTCGGCCACGCCGGGCCCGTCGTCGCGAACCCGCACCACCACGTCGTCGCCGGCCACCTCCAGCGCCAGCTCGACCGCCGAGTCGGCGTGCCGGACGGCGTTGGCCACCAGGTTGTCCACCGCCCGGCGCAGCTCGCTCTCCTCGGCCAGCACGTACGCCTCCGGCCCCGGCGCCACCTGCACCGGGACCCGCGCGCCCGCGTACGCCGCCGCCACCTCGGCGAGCAGCACCCGTCCGGCCACCGGGTTCAGCCGCGCCGGCGGCCGGGCGTCGGCGTCGGACCGAGCCAGCAGCAGCAGGTCCTCGACCAGCCGGGACAGACGGTCCAGGTCGTCCCGCAGATCCGCCGGCAGGCTGCCGCCATCCCCCAGCCGCTCGGCCACCTCCACCTGGGCCCGCATGCTGGCCAGCGGTGACCGGAGCTCGTGCGCCGCGTCGGCCACGAACAGCCGCTGCCGCTCCCGGGCCGCGGCCAGGCGGTCGAGCATCCCGTTCAAGGTGACGGCCAGCGCCCGGATCTCGTCTGCGGCCGGCGGCACCGGCAGCCGCTCCTCCCGCGGCGCTTCGTCGCCGAGCGCTCGGGGCGCGCTGATCTGCTCGGCCCCCACCCGCAGCTCCTCCACCGGCCGCAGCGTCCAGCCGATCACCCGGTACGCGATCGCCGCCAGCACCGCCAGCAGCAGCGGCGAGCTGATCAACACCGCGTTCCGCAGCGCCGTCCGGATGGCCAGGACGTCGCCGAACGGCACCGCCGCGATCACCGCCACCGGGTTGGCGCCCGGACCGGCGGTGACCGCCCGCACCCGCAGCGGCTCGTCCCGACCCAGGCGTACACCGGACACCACCAGCGCCTCCCCGGCCAGCGCCCGCTGGAGCTCGTCGGGCCGCAGCAGCGGGGTCAGCCGGTCGGCCGTGGCCGAGCCGGCGACCACCCGCTGCTGGGCGTCCACGACCTGGATGACCTGGGTGCCGGAGACCGGCACCGGGTCCGGCAGCCGGTCGGTGTTGACCAGGGCGGCGACATCCTGGGCGCTGGCGAGCGCCTCGTTGTCCACGGTCCGGTTGAGCGACAGGGTCAACGCGCCGTAGAAGGCCAGTCCGCCGGTCAACAAGGCGACCGCCACCCCGAGCAGCCCGATGATCATCAATCGGGCCCGCAGAGTGAGCCGCCAGAACCGGTTCACGTTCGCGTCGGACTCACGACGCTGAGAGCCGGTATCCGACCCCCCGTACGGTGCTGAGCCGGTCCGTGCCGATCTTGCGCCGCAGGTACCCGGCGTACACCTCCACGGTGTTCAGCGTGACGTCTGCGGCGCTGTCCCAGACGTGGTCGATCAGCTCGATCTTGGCCACCACCCGGCCGGCGTTGCGGATCAGGTACTCGAGCATCGCGAACTCCCTCGGGGTCAGCTCGACCAGCGTCCCGGCTACCCGGACCTCTCGGCTGGCCGGATCCAGGCTGAGGTCGCCGGCGGTCAGCACGGCCGGCCGGGCGACGGCCCCCCGGCGCAGCAGCGCGCGGATCCGGGCCAGCAGGACCACGAAGGAGAACGGCTTGGTCAGGTAGTCGTCGGCTCCGTCGTCGAGCGCGTCGGCCTGGTCGTACTCGCCGTCCTTGGCCGACAGCATCAGCACCGGAACCCAGTTGTCCTCGGCACGCAGCCGGCGGACCACCTCGTAGCCGGAGATCCCCGGCAGCATCACGTCCAGCACCACGGCGTCGAAGTCCCCCTCGCGGGCGAGGGCCAGTCCGGACAGCCCGTCCCGCGCGCTCTCGGTGACGAATCCCTCCGCGTTCAGCCCGCGGCGCAGAGCGGCGACCATCCGTTCCTCGTCGTCGACCAGGAGCACCCGCACGCCATCAGTATCCCGGGCCGCCGGCTCGTTGCCCGGACCCGAGTGCGAACCACTCCGCGGCACTTGTGCGGACTCCGCGCTACCAGCAGGCGCCGCGGGGTCCCGGTAAGTACCGCGGAGTGGTTCGCGAGCAGCGGGAAAGTGCGCACGCGCCACCAGACGCGGCATCTCAGTGATCTCACAGCGATCCGGACAACACTGTGCGGATGCGGATCTTCTCCTCCCGGCCGGCCGTGCGATGGCTCGCGCCACTGGCGTTCGTGCTGGCCGTCTCTGGAACGGCCCTGGTCGCGACCAATGCGACGGCCGAGCGCAAGCTCCCGACGCGGACGGCTGAGCAGCTGCTGGTCGATGTGCAGCAGGCCCGGGTCGACGGCCTGTCCGGCACCGTGATCCAGCGGGCCAACCTGGGCATTCCCGAGATCCCGGGCGCCGGCGAGAACTCCGAGCTCGGCTCGTTGGTCTCCGGCACCCACACCCTGCGGGTCCGCTACTCCACCCCGGACAAGGTCCGGCTGGCGGTGCTGGGTACCTACGGCGAGACCGACGTGATCACCAACGGCAAGGACCTGTGGATCTGGTCCAGCCGGGAGCAGGCGGCCAGCCACCGCACCCTGAACCCCGGCAGCAAGCCGGAGGAGCTGGATCCGCGGGGCGAGCTGCCGCGTACGCCCGAGGAGGCGGCCGAGCAGGTGCTCGCCGCGCTCGAGCCGACCACCACGGTGACCACTGACAGCGATGTGACCGTGGCCGACCGGGCCGCGTACGAGCTGGTGCTGGATCCGAACGACGACGAATCGCTGATCGGGCAGGTCCGGCTGGCCGTCGACGGCGAGACGAAGATGCCGCTGCGGGTGCAGATCTTCAATGTCAAAGCGGCCCTGGTGTTCGAGGTCGGCTACGACTCGGTGAGCTTCACCCGGCCGGATGACCGCGAGTTCGAGTTCAACGCGCCGCCCGGGACCAAGGTGACCGAGGAAGGATCGGCCACGCCGCCGACGCCGAACAAGAAGGCGCGCGAGCAGGTGCGGGAGGAGGCCCGGGAGGCCCGCGACTCCGCCAAGGTCGTCGGGACCGGCTGGAGCACCGTGGTGGTCCAGAACCTGGGGGCGACCGACGGCAGCGAGTCGCCCGACCTGCAGGGCTTCGTCGGTCAGCTGCCGCGGGTCAGTGGCGCCTGGGGTTCGGGTCGGCTGCTGTCCGGGACCGCCTTCTCCGCGGTCCTGACCGACGACGGCCGGCTGGCCATCGGCGCGGTCCGCCCTGAGAAGCTGTACCAGGCGCTCGGGTGAGCGAGGCGCCGGTCGTCACCACCGGCCTGACCAAACGGTTCCGGCGGCAGACCGTCGTCGACCAGATCGACCTCGAGGTGCCCGAGGGAGCGGTGTACGGCTTCCTCGGACCCAATGGGTCCGGTAAGACCACCACGATCCGGATGCTGCTCGGGCTGATCTCGGCCACCGCCGGCCAGATCCGGCTGCTCGGCCATCCGATGCCCGCCGGCGGCGGGACCGCGCTACCGCGGGTCGGTGCCCTGGTCGAGGGGCCGGCGTTCCACCCCTACCTCTCCGGGCGGGCCAACCTGGCTCGGCTGGACGCGGCCGACCGGGCCAGCGACCCGCGTACGTCCCGGGCCCGAGTCGACTCCGCACTGGACCGGGTCGGGCTGCTGGCCGCGGCCCAGAAGCGCTACCGGGCGTACTCGCTGGGGATGCGACAGCGGCTGGCCATCGCGAACGCCCTGCTGATGCCCCGCGACCTGATGGTGCTGGACGAGCCGACCAACGGGCTGGACCCGCAGGGCACCCGTGAGGTGCGACATCTGATCGGTGACCTGGCCGCCGACGGGGTGACCGTCCTGGTGTCGTCGCACCTGCTGGCCGAGGTCGACCAGATGTGTAGCCACGTCGGGGTGATGTACGAGGGAAAGCTCGTCTCCCAGGGCTCCATGTCCGAACTGCGCTCCTCCACGGTGCACACGGTGCGGGTGGACACCGATCCCAGCCGCACCGAGGACGCCGCACAGGTGCTGCGCGAGCTGAGCCTCGCCGACGTCAGCGTCGGGACGGGTTACGTGACGGCCAACCTCGGTGAGGTGGCGGTGGAGAAGATCGTGCCGAACCTGGTCAACGACGGCGTCCCGGTGCTCGGCTTCGCCGTCCAACGGCCGAGTCTGGAGGACGTCTTCGTGTCCCTGACCGGTGAGGGGTTCGATGTCAGCGGCTGAGGTCATGGCCACGACCCGGGAGCCGGTTCCGGCGCCGGCGCCGGTCCGCGCGCAGCCGGTGCGTTTCCTGCACTCCGAGCTGGGGATCATCTTCGGCCGGCGGCGCAACCTGGCCGGGCTGGCGGTGCTCGCCGTGGTACCGATCGTCCTGAGCATCGCCATCCGGGTGGAGTCGGGCGCGCAGGGTGCGGGTCCGGGCTTCATCGTCGGGATCACCGGCAACGGGCTGTTCGTGGCCTTCGCCGCCCTGATCCTGGAGCTGCCGCTGTTCCTGCCGCTGGCGGTCAGCGCCATCTCCGGTGACGCGGTGGCCGGCGAGGCCAACCTGGGCACGCTGCGCTACCTGCTCACGATCCCGGCCGGGCGGTTCCGGCTGCTGGTCGTGAAGTACGTCGCGATCGTGATTTTCGCGTTCGTCGCCACGTCCGTCGTTGCCGTCGTCGGCACGATCATGGGACTTTCGCTGTTCGGCGCCGGCGACATGACCCTGCTGTCCGGGACCCAGACGTCGCTGGCCGACGGGCTGTGGCGCCTGCTGCTCAGCGTCCTCTACCTGACCGTGCAGCTCTCGGCCCTGGGCGCGATCGGGCTGTTCATCTCCACCCTGACCGAGCAGCCGATCGGGGCCACAATCGCCGTGCTGCTGGTCAACGTGGGAATGTTCATCCTCGGCCAGATCTCGCAGCTGGACTGGCTGCACCCGTGGCTGCTGACCAACTGGTGGCCGGCGATCGGGGACTTCCTCCGCGACCCGATGTTCTTCGACAACATCGAGCGCGGACTGGTCACCGCCGCGGTCTACGCCGGCACGTTCTGGCTGCTGGCCTGGGCCCGCTTCGCGGGTAAGGACGTCACCAGCTGAGGCTTTCGGCGCACCCTCCGCCGCCCCTGCTGCGGTTTCCCGGGTAAACCCGGAAATCTGGCACTCGACCCATGAACCTTCCCAGGCTCAGCGTCAGATTCCCGGGTATACCTGCGAAACTGCCCGCGGACGTGATCGGGACCCGCTAGATTCGCACCTGTCATGACCGATCTTGCCCCGACCGCGACTGACCGGCAGTCCCCCATCCGCCGAGAGGTGGTCTCGTTCGTCCGGCGCAGCAACCGGATGCGAGCAGGCCAGCGACGCGCCTGGGAACAACACCGCGACGCGTTTGTCCTCGATGTCCCCCGGCTCGACACGTCGACGTCGGTGCATCCCGACTGCAATCTTGATCTGGACGGCGAGTTCGGCCGTCAGGCCCCGCTGATCGTCGAGATCGGTCCCGGCACCGGTGAGTCGCTGGTGCCGATGGCCCGCGCCCGGCCCGAGTGCAACGTCTTGGCCTTCGAGGTCTACCAACCGGCAATCGCCCGGTTGGTCGGAAGCCTGGTCAGCAACGAGGTCAACAACGTCCGGGTAGTGGCGGCGGACGCGGTCGCAGGGCTCACCCACCTGCTGCCCGAGCGCGCGTTGGACGAGCTGTGGACCTTCTTCCCGGATCCGTGGCCCAAGGCCCGGCACCACAAGCGGCGGCTGATTCAGCCCGCGTTCGCCGAGCTCGTGGCCTCCCGGCTGAAGTACCGCGCGCGCTGGCGGCTGGCCACCGACTCGACCAGCTACGCCGAGTCCATCCAGGGCATCCTGGACGATCAGCCGGGCCTGGTGGCCGAGCACGATCTCGACGGTGCGCAGCGCTGGGAGTGCCGGCCGCTGACGCGGTTCGAGCAGCGCGGGGTCATGGCGGGACAGCCCGTCTTCGACCTGACCTACCGTCGTGTCTCCTGAGGGAGACCTCCATATCCCCGGGGGGGACGACCCCGCCGAGCCCCCCCAAACAAGCCACCAGGTTCGCTGGCGTCTTGACCTGGGCTACGACGGAACCGCCTTCTCGGGCTGGGCGGACCAGGTGGACCGGCGTACGGTCCAGGGTGAGCTGCAGACCTGGCTGGGCCGGGTGCTGGACGTCGAACCTTTTCCCCGGCTGGTCTGTGCCGGCCGCACCGACGCCGGCGTGCACGCCCGGGGCCAGGTGGCCCACTTCGACCTCGACCGAGGAGTCGAGGTCGATGCGGCGGCCGCGGTCCGGCGGCTGAACCGAGTGCTGGCCGCCGACCTGGTGGTCTGGCGGCTGGCGCCCGCCGCGGCCGGCTTCGACGCCCGCTTCGCCGCGATCTGGCGCCGCTACGTCTACCGGCTGGCGGAGCCGTCGGCCCCGGTGCACCCGCTGTACCGCGGGATGGTCACCCGGTTGCGGTCCGCCCTCGACCTGGACGGGTTGAACGCCGCCGCCCTGGGGCTGCTCGGGCTGCGGGACTTCGGGGCCTTCTGCCGGGGCCGCGAAGGCGGGACGACCATCCGGACCCTGCTCGACCTGGCCGGCGTACGCGTCGCCGAGGGTCCACTGGCCGGGGTGGTCGAGGTGACCGTACGCGCCGACGCGTTCTGCCACTCGATGGTGCGGTCCGTGGTAGGCGCGCTGGTCGAGGTCGGTGTGGGTCGACGGGACGAGACATGGCTGATCGCGGTGACCGAGCGGGCGGTCCGCGACCCGACGGTGCCCGTGCTGCCGCCGGGCGGGCTGACCCTGGAGGAGGTCGGCTACCCACCCGACAGCGAGCTGGCCGAGCGGGCCATCCAGGCCCGCAGCACGCGGAGCCTGGCCGAGCGATGACCTCGCATTACTTCGACGCCGAGCCCTCCGGACCCGAACGCCGGCAGCGGGTCACCGCGACCCTCTGGGGACGTGAGCTGTCCCTGTTCACCGCGGGCGGGGTGTTCGCCGGCGAGGGACTGGACCGGGGCACCGCGGTCCTGCTGCGCGAGTCGGAGCCGCCCGTGGGCACGCCCCGGGTGCTGGACCTCGGCTGCGGGTACGGCCCGATCGCCGTGGCCATCGCGCTCGCCTGCCCCGGGGCGAGGATTGACGCGGTGGACGTCAACGAGCGCGCCCTTGGGCTCTGCCGGGACAACGTCGAGGCGTTGGGCGTCGCCGACCGGGTCCGGGTGCTTCGGCCCGATGAGGCCGACCCGTCCACCCGCTACGACCAGATCTGGTCCAACCCGCCGATCCGGATCGGCAAGGCGGCGCTGCACGAGCTGCTGCTCACCTGGCTGGTCCGGCTCGCGTCGGACGGGGTGGCCCGCCTCGTGGTCGCCAAGAACTTGGGCGCCGACACCCTGCAGCGCTGGCTGACCGAGCAGGGATACGCCGTCTCGCGGGCCGCGACGAGCAAAGGCTTCCGCGTCCTGGTGGTTGGCCGAATCAGTTCGGGGTAGGTGGTAACCGGCGGTCAGGTGCGGAGTTCAAGCCCCGTTCTCCGCATCTGGCGGCCATGCCAGCCCCGTCAGCCGACCTTCTCCGAGACCGCATGGAGCACCTCCGGCCAGCGGCGGTCCAGCAGTCGCCCGCCCCAGTCGATGCCGATCTTGAACACGGCCAGACCCGACCCCAGCGCCACCACCAGAGCCAGCGCCCCCACCCACGGGCTGAAGATCGACCAGACGACCAGGGCCAGCGTGGGCAGGCTGACCAGCAGGGTCGCCAACGTGGTGACGGTGACGCTGAGCAGGGAAGGCAGCCCGCCCTGGTTGCTGCTGGCGAACGGGTTGGCGCCGGGCGGCGGGGCCGGCCACTGCCACAGGGCCCCCACCACCGACCCCACTCCCAGCCCGGCGAGGGCCGAACCCAGGGACAGGGCGGCGGCCGGCGCGGCGAGGGCCCACGCTCCGGTGATGGCCAGGCTGACCAGCAGCAGAACCAGGATCATCGGCAGGAAGATCACCAGGGCGGACCAGGCGCGGCCGGCCCGGTCCTCCGCACCGCGCAAGCCCGAGCCGACGTGCAGCCACAGGGCTGAGCCGTCGAACGACAGGTCCTGGGCCAGGCTCAAGCCCACCAGGAGCCCGACCAACGTCGGCGCGAAGACGGCGACCAGCCCGTTGCTCACCGGGTTGATCACCTGCAGCACGATCAGGATGACCGGCCCGACCAGGAATCCGGCCACTCCGGCCAGGTAGCGCGGGTCCCGCCGCCAGTAGCGCAGGGTCCGCGCCGCGACGCCGCCCGCTGGGGTATCCGGGAAGATCCGGTCGACCCAGCTGGACTCCTTGACCGGGCGGCTGTCGCCGGGCTGCTCGACTGGTGACGTGAGCCGCCGGTCGAGGGCGTAGGCCCACCCCCACCACAGCGCGGCGACCAGACCTGCTGCCAGCACCAGGTGGATCCCGGCGACGAGCCAGTCATCGCGGGCCACGTCGGCGGGGATGGCCCAAGCCCAGCCGAAGGGCGACCAGCCGAGCGCCCGGGCGACCGCGGCCAGGGCCGCCCGGAGCCGCTCAGGGTGGGTGTCGGCGAGGCGGCCGAGGAGGTTGCTGGCCAGCGCCAGCACGACGCTGAACAGCACGAACCCGACCACGGCCAGGTCCCGGAACCGGCGGGACGACAGCACCGCCGCCAGCGCGGACGTGGCCACCCGGGCCAGCAGCACGCAGCTGATTACGCCGAGCGGCATCGCCAGCAGCGCGGCCAGCATGAGGGGCAGGGACCGGGCCCAGGTGATCACCAGGCCCACGCCTAACAGCACCGTGGCCACGCCCGGCACCCCGATGAGGGCCGCGGCCAGCAGACCCGGCAGCAGCTCGCGGGCCCGGACCGGCAACAGGGCGAACCGGGCGGGGTCGACCGTCTCGTCCACCCCGAAGACCAGCAGCGACATCAGCAGCCAGCCGACGGTCAGGGCGGCGAAGACCACCACGGTGACGTCCGCGGTCAGGGCGGTTGTGGTCCAGCGCAACGCCACCAGCCCAGCCAGCACGCCGGCCACGACGCCGAGCCCGTACACCACGCCGATGATCAGGCCGACGGTGCGCCAGACGCTGCGCCGCAGGCTGTTGCGGAGCAGGGTCAGCTTCAGCCGGACGAGGAGCGCAACCACGCCAGTGACTCCTCTGCCGCCTCGGTGAAGCCGACCAGGGCCAGGAAGCGCTGCTGCAGGGTGGAGCCCGCCCGGACCTGGTCCAGCGTCCCAGCGGCCAGCACCCGGCCCTGCCCCACCACAGCCAGCTGGTCGCACAGGCTTTCCACCAGCTCCATCACGTGGCTGGACATCACCACGGTCCCGCCGCCGCGGGCGTAGTTGCGCAGAATGGACCGGATGCCCTCACCCGACACCGGGTCGACCGCCTCGAACGGCTCGTCGAGGATCAGCAGCCGCGGCGCGGAGATCAGCGCGCAGGCCAGACCGATCTTCTTGGTCATACCAGCGGAGTACTCGACCACCAAGGTGTTGCGGTCCGCGCTCAGGTTCAGAGCCTCCAGCAGATCGCCGGAGCGACTGGCGATGTCGATGGGTGGCACTCGGCGGAGCAGACCGACGTAGCGCAGCAGCTCGGCGCCGCTGAGCCGGTCGAACAGCCGCAGCCCGTCCGGCAGGACGCCGATCAGCGCCTTCGCCGCGGCCGGGTCGGACCAGACGTCATGGCCGAGCACGTACGCGGTGCCAGCGTCCGGCCGCAGCAGACCGGTGGCCATCGACAATGTGGTGGTCTTGCCGGCTCCGTTGGGCCCGACCAGACCGAACATCGAGCCCGCCGGCACGGTGAGGTCCAGCCCGTCGACGGCGCGCTTGGCCCCGAACGACTTGGTCAGGCCGCGCAGCTCCAATGCCGCGGAGCCGAGGCTCCCTGATGATCGGCTTCGTTCAGGCGCGTGCATCGCACCTGCCCGGAGGGCAGAGTCTGAACGGCGACGAGGTTGCCGAGTCGCAACCCGACCGAGGAGAACGCCCTGAGGTGCGCGCCTGGGCAGCGTCCGACATCAGGAGGCCTCGACTCGGGGCACTCGAGGGGCGGGGGTCATGACTTTCAGTCTCGCAGCCCTCCCTAGGATGCGAAGTGTCAGATGTCACCGGACGCACGGTCAAATGTCACGGGACAAACTCGAACCTGAGAGGACTGCCCATGGCGGCGTACGAGCTTCCGGATCTTCCCTACGACTATGGCGCACTGGCCCCGCATATCTCCGGCCAGATCATGGAGCTGCACCACGACAAGCACCACGCGACCTACGTCAAGGGCGTGAACACCGCGCTGGAGAAGCTGGCCGAGGCCCGCGACAACGACTCCTTCGACACCGTGGGCGGGCTGGAGAAGAACCTCGCCTTCAACCTGGGCGGGCACATCAACCACTCGGTGTTCTGGCCGAACATGTCCCCCGACGGCGGCGACAAGCCGGACGGCGAGCTCGGCGCGGCGGTGGATGAGTACTTCGGAAGCTTCGACAAGTTCCGCGCCCACTTCGAGGCCAACGCCAACGCGATCCAGGGCTCCGGCTGGTCGATGCTGGTCTGGGACACCCTGGGGGCTCGGCTGAACATCGTCCAGCTCTACGACCAGCAGTCCAACCTGCCGCTGGCGCAGATCCCGGTCCTGCTGCTCGACATGTGGGAGCACGCGTTCTACCTGGACTACAAGAACGTCAAGGCCGACTACGTCAAGGCGTGGTGGAACGTGGCCAACTGGGCCGACGCCTCGGCCCGCTTTGCGGCCGCCCGGGCGCAGACCGCCGGCCTGGTCGCTCCCTTCTGACGGCCCCTTCCGCCAGCTTGTCAGAGGCTCAGCACCCTATGTGGCGCTGAGCCTCTGACAACTCGGCGTCAGGGAGCGAGGGCCTTGTTCAACAGTCGAGCGATGGTTCGCTGCTGGGCGGCGGTCAGTGCCGCGAGGCCCGGCGGTGGGGCGAGCAGGCTGTCCCTCACCGTGGCCAGAGCACGCCGGCCCTGGTCGGTCAGGGCAATCGTCTTGACTCGACGGTCGCCCGCGGCGGTCCGCCGCTCGGCGTACCCGGCCCGCTCGAGATCGTCGACGATCCCGGTCACGTAGGACCGGTCGCAGTTCAGCTCGCGGGCCAAGTCACTCATCGGGCGTGGGTCCTCGGGATTGATGGCCAGCAGGCCCCGGACCCCTGCTTGGGAGATGCCGAGCTCCTCGGCCACCTCGGCCCAGCGCCACCGTTGCTCCAGCACCAGCTCCATCAGTCGCGGCCAGGCGGCCGCCAGCTCGGCGTCGAACTCCTCCGCACTGACCACTCCTTGAGTTTAGTCCACTGATGTCATCCCCGATGCTTTACAGAATTCAATCATTGACTTAGATTAAGTGCATGCACGGTTTCTCGTTAGACAGCGGCGCCGACGGCGCGACAACGCCGCCCGGATCACGAGGACGTGGTGCTGCTCGGCGCCGGCCACTCCTTCCCGACCACCCATCACGGTCCGCTGGCCACAACGTCGAGCAGTTCCTCCGTCGCCGCCCGCTACCGGCGAGCCGGTCATGAGTACGGCGCAGGTCCATCGGATCGTTCGGCTGACGGCGCGCAGCTCGGCGCTGCTCTTCGCCGCGGCGCAGGCAGCCTCCATCCTTCGGCCGGCGCAGCGGGCGTCGCGTCCGCTCTATGCCGCTTTTCTGGCTGCGCACGCCGCCCACTTCACCGCCGTCACCTGGTACGCCGTCCTCACCGGCGGCCGCCGCCTCTTCCCCGGCGGCCGCAGCCTGGCCGACGTCGGCGGCTGGCCAACCATGGTCGGCATCGTCGTCGCATTCTCCGGCCTTGCTGTCACCGGTTGGCTGGCCAAGGCGCCGACCCTGACGGCCCACCACACCTGGCTGCCGACGGCGGGACGGGCGGCCACCGGGTTGATCGCCGCGATGTTCGCCAGCGTCTACCTCCAGCAGGTCCCCCGTCAGGGGGCCAGGCGAGTAAGGCTCCAGCCGGCGGCGGCGCGGGTGTAGAGCAGCCGGTCGTGCATCCGGCTGGGCCGGCCCTGCCAGAACTCGACCGACTCGGGGCTGACCCGGAAGCCGCCCCAGAAGTCCGGGCAGGGCACCTCCCGCCCGGCGAACCGCTGCTCCACCGCCGCGTACGCGTCCGCGAGCTCCGCGGCCGAGGCCACCGGGCTGGACTGGGCCGACGCCCACGCGCCGAGCTGGGAGCCGCGCGGGCGGGTGCGGAAGTAGTCCTCCGAATCCACCCGACTGACAGGCGCCGCCGTCCCCTCGACCCGCACCTGGCGGTGCAGCACGTACCAGCCGAAGTGCAGCGCGACCGCCGCGTTGGTTGCGATCTCGGTTCCCTTGTGCGAGGTGTAGTTGGTGAAGAAGACGAAGCCCTCGGCGGAAACGCTCTTCAGCAGGACCGTGCGGGCGTGCGGCCGGTCGGCCACGCTGGTGGCCACCACCATGGCGTTCGGTTCGGCCAGCCGGCCCTGGTCCCGAGCGAGCAGGGCGTCAGCCATCCAGGCCTCGAACAGTGGCACCGGTGAGTCGGGGACGTCGGTCTCGAGCAGGTGCGCTCCGGCGTAGTCCACCCGTTCGGTCGAGAGATCGTGCACGCGGGCAAGCGTGGCACAATCGGCCATCGTGACCACGCTGACCATCCCCCCTGAGCTGCTTCCCGGCGACGGCCGCTTCGGCTGCGGGCCGGCCAAGGTCCGGCCCGACGCGGTGAACGCCCTGGCCGCGACCGGCACTTCCCTGCTGGGTACCTCGCACCGTCAGGCTCCGGTCAAGAACCTGGTCGGCGCCGTCCGGGCGGGGCTGGCCGAGCTGTTCCGGCTACCCGACGGCTACGAGGTCGTGCTGGGGAACGGCGGGTCCACCCTGTTCTGGGACCTGGCGGTTTTCTCCTTGATCGAGCGGCGCAGCGCGCACGCGACGTTCGGCGAGTTCTCGGCCAAGTTCGCCGCCGCCGCGACCGCCGCGCCACACCTCGAGGCACCGAGCGTGGTCAGTGCCGAGCCCGGGTCGGTGGTGCTGCCGGAGGCGACGGCCGGAGCCGACGCGTACGCCTGGGCGCACAACGAGACCTCGACCGGCGCGCTGGCTCCGGTGCAGCGGGTCAGCGGCGCTGACGACGGCGCCCTGGTGCTGGTGGACGGCACCTCCGCCGCCGGCGGGACGGCCCTGGACGTCGCCGCCACCGACGCCTACTACTTCGCGCCGCAGAAGAGCTTCGGCTCCGACGGCGGGCTGTGGCTGGCCCTGCTCTCCCCCGCCGCGATCGAGCGGGCCGAGCGGCTCGCGGCCTCCGACCGCTGGATCCCGGAGAGCCTCAGTCTGACCACCGCAATCACCAACTCCCGGCAGAACCAGACCCTGAACACCCCCGCCATCGCCACCCTCTACCTGCTGCACGACCAGCTGACGTGGCTCAACGAGCAGGGCGGCCTGACCTTCGCCGCCGGCCGCACGGCGGACTCCGCGAAACGCATCTACGCCTGGGCCGAGGAGTCGGCGTACGCGGTGCCCTTCGTAGCCGATCCGGAGTACCGCTCGCCGGTGGTGGCGACGATCGACTTCACCGGCGTGGACGCCAAGGCCATCGCCACCACGCTGCGGGCCAACGGGGTGGTCGACACCGAGCCGTACCGCAAGCTGGGCCGCAACCAGCTCCGGGTCGGGATGTTCCCCAACGTCGAGCCGGAGGACATCAGCCAGCTCACCCGCTGCATCGACTGGGTGGTCGAGCGGCTCTGACCGGCGGGCGGCGCACCTACCCGACGCTCGCGGCTGTTTCAGCCGCGCCACCGAAGGTCGGCGATGACGGCGCGGTGGTCGGAGGGATAGACCCCGTCCACCGAGTCGCCCTGCAGCTCGACGCCCTCGACCAGAACCTGCTGGTCCTCCCGGCCGGCGCGGAAGAAGATGTGGTCGATGCGCTGGTCGACCAGCTCGGGGCCGGCTTCCAGCGGCGCGGAGGGATGCGTCGACGGCAGCGTGACCGCGTCGGATGCCCCGTGGCCCACGCTCCAGGCATCGGTCAGCATGTCGTGCAGGGGTCGCAGCACCGGTGAGCCAGCTGCGGCATTGAGGTCGCCCATCAGCAGCACCGGGCACGGGCCGTCGAAGCGGGGGTCGGTGGCCAGGTCCGCCACGAAGGCTCCCTGGGCGATGCGGTCGTCGGTGTAGGGGATGCCGTGCTCGAGACAGGCCGCCACGATCGGCAACGGCCCGGTCGGATGGTCCACCCGGACCGTCAGCGCGACCGGGTCCCAGCTGCGGTGCCGGGCCGGCATGACATGCGCGTCGTGATCCAGGATCGGCCACCGGCTGAGAACCGCCAGTCCCAGCGCCACCCCGGTCCAGTCGGCCCGGTCCGGATCCTCCGGCGCGACCGGATAGGACGGCGCAGCGAACACCGCGTGCATTCCCAAGGCCTCCGCGAGCTCGTGCGCCTGCGTCGTCTCGCTGCGGGCCCACACCTCCTGCAGCGCGACAACGTCGGGCCGCACCCGCTGCAGCGTGGCCAGGATCCCGGGCTGCCGGTCGCGCCAGCGCGGCCCGAACCTCCACCAGAGGTTCCAGGTCATCGCGCGGACCGAGCTGTCGACCATCGTGACCTCCAGCTGGCTAAGGCTTGTGAACCAGCGCCACCACACTGCCGGCGGCGATAGCTACCAGCCCGGCGAGGCCCAGGGCCAGCAGGGTCCGCGCCCGGCCCTGCCCGGTCGTCGACTCGGACTCGGCCTCCTCCTCCGGATCGGGCTCGTCGCCGCTGTCGCTCGGCGTGGCCGACGGGGTCGCGGTTGCACCAGCGTCGGGGACGGGAATGGCGTAGACCGGCGAATCCTTGCCTTCGCTGCCCACCAGCAACGACTTCCCGCTGAGGCTGACGGTCAGCGACTCCGGCTGTTCCTGTGCCGGGACGGTGACCTCGGCGACCTTCTCGTAGTTGTCCGCCTTCAGCACCTCGATCCGGCCGAAGTACGTCAACAGCGCGATCCGGTCGCCACCGGGTAGGAATGTCCCGTCGGTGACGGCCGCCGGGGCGTCGGCGACCCGTTCCAGCTCGTTGACCGCGGTGGGCGTCGGCGAGCGCGGGGCCGCGTACACCCCGCCGGGCGCACCCTTGGTGACGATGAAGAGCCGGCCTTCCTCGTTGACCAGCAGCGTCTCGGCGTCGCGGGCGCCATCGGGATAGCGGAAATCCCACGACCGATAGCCGACCGTCTGGTCGTTGGCCTTGGCGTCGTCGAAGTAGTAGACCGTGATCCGCTCCCGCTCGGCGCCGTTGTCGCCGATGTCGGCCACGTAGAGCCGCCCCTCGTGCATGGAGACGGCCTCGACGTCGATCGGGTCCGCCCGGTACTCCAGCGTCCCGATGATCTGCCCCCTCCGGCTCACCCCGTACGCGATTCCGTCATCGCCGGAGTCGTTGACGGTCCAGTAGCGGTTCGCCCCTGGGTCCCGGGCCAGTCCGGAGGACTCGGTGATCCGGGGGTCGTTGATGGTGAAGGCGACGGTGTCATCGGCCGAGGCGGCCAACGGAAGGCCGATGACCAGACCCAGCGCCCCGAGGAGGGCGAGAGCGCTGCGCAACGCCCGGCGGATGGCCATGGTGTTGGGAGGTCCCTTTCGTTCCGACGCGTACGCGACCCTAACGCAGCGAGTCCCAGACCGCAGCGAGAACCACGATCAGCACCAAGCCACCGAGTACGCCGGAGACGATCAGCCGCCGAACTCGCGGGTTCATCACGTCAGAATAGGCTGCGGGAGCGCAGCGACAGCAGCCACTCAGGCGAGCAGCGTCAGAGTATGGCGCCCGAGACGCACTACCGTGTCCTTGTGGGCGAGCTCCGGTTGTACGCGATCGGCCTGGAGGAGGTCCGGAGCATGTTCGGAGCCTCACCCCCGGTGGCGGAGCATCTACGCGGGGTGGCCCAGCGGGCGTTCGCTCCGCCGGTCGAGGCCGGTCGGTCGGGGCTGCTGGGCAAGCTGGGGCCGATCTTCCGCAAGGTGCCGGCGACCCCCGTAATCTCCCCGACCCAGCCCGAGCCCCGGGACGTGGAGGTGCTGCTTGCTGGGGCGTACATCCCTCCGGACCGGATGGGCGCCACCTGGCGGCTGCTCGAGACCTTGGTGCAGGGCACGGCCTGGGGGTCGACTCGAATGCGGCTGACCGAGGCGGGTCTGGACGACCTCGACTTCGCGCTGGCCCGCGGAGGCGTGTCGGCCGCCGTCGGCCTGCGGCACCTGCTGAACAGCAAGACCGGGCTCAGCCTGATCCCGGTGTCCGGACTGACCGTCGGGTGGCACCCCCACGACAAGGCGCTGGCCATGAACGACGCATACCGATCGGCGATGCCGCAGATCAAGACCGACGAGCAACGGGAGATGATCAGCGCCCTCACCGTCTGGCTGGAAGGCTTCGTGCCCTGGGCCCAGGTCGCCGCCAGCCTCGGCCGCCCGGTTCCCGACCTGATCGGTTTCTGGGCCCACTGACCGAGCTGTCAGAACGTCAGCACCAGATCTGCTGCCGGGGTCTTGACAAGTCAGGTCGGTGCGCTCAGACGTCACTGAGCACTCAGTAGGCCGCTGCGGTAGGCGAAGACCACGGCCTGGGCGCGGTCGTGGGCGTCGATCTTGGCCAGCAGCCGTTTGACGTGGGTCTTCGCGGTCGACTCCGCGATCACCAGCAGCTCGGCGATTTCGGCGTTCGACCGGCCCTGGGCGACCAGCAGCAGCACCTGACGCTCGCGGTCGGTCAGCCGGCCCAGCTGTCGTCGGGCCTCGGCGGACGGTCCCGAAGTCTCCCGCTCTCCGGTTTCCAGGTACCGGGAGATGAGGTTTCGGGTGACGGCGGGATCCAGCAGCGCCTCGCCCGCCGCCACGGTGCGCACCGCGTCGAGGAGGCGCTCCGGTGAGGCCCGCTTGAGCAGGAAACCGCTGGCCCCGGCCCGCAGCGCGCCGTAGACGTACTCGTCGTCGGGGAAGGTGGTCAAGATCAGCACTCGGGTCTGCGGACGGGCCGCCAGCACCCGCCGGGTCGCCTCGATCCCGTCGATCCCTGGCATCCGCACATCCATCAGGGCCACGTCGGGAGTCTCCGCGACGCATCTCGCGACGGCCTGCAGCCCGTCGCCGGCCTCCGCCACGATCCTCATGTCCGCCGCGGTGCCGAGGACTACGGCCAGCCCGGCGCGGAGCAAGGCGTCGTCGTCGGCGAGCAGCACCCGGATGGTCATGGCAGGGGCAGGATCGCCCGCAGCCGGAACCCGCCGTGGTCGCCGTTACCGTGCTCGAGGACACCGCCGCAGCGCGCGACACGCTCGGCGATCCCGATCAGGCCGCGGCCGGACGCCGTACCGGTCTCGCGTCGACCAGGTCCGTCGTCGGAGACCTCGATGACGACCGAGCCGTCGGTCCGAGCGATCGCGACGTCGGCCGAGCACGGAGCGGCGTGCTTGAGCGTGTTCGTCAGCGCCTCCTGGACGATCCGGTACGCCGACAGGTCCAGGTCGCGCGGCAGCCGCAGGGTGGGGTCCAGCGACAGCCGAGCGACGACCCCCGAGTCATGGAACCGTCCGACCAGGTCGGGCAGCTCGGTCAGGCCCGGTGCCGGGACGGCCGGTTCTCGACCGGGACCGACGTCGGTCGGGTCCCCGCGCAGGGTGGCCAGTACGCGGTCGAGGTCGGCCAGGGTCGCCCGGCCCGTCTGTTCCATCCCGCGCAACAGCTCCTTGGCCAGCGCCGGGTCCCGGTCGAGACTCACCCGGGCCGCCCCCGCCTGGACGACCAGCAGGTTCACCGTGTGCCCGACCAGGTCGTGCAGTTCCCGGGACATCCGGATGCGCTCCTCGGCGATGGACTGACGCCCGACCGCCTGCCGGGTCCGTTCCTGCTCTTCCCGACGCTGGGCCGCACCGTACCCAAGGGCCCAGGCGGCCAGCCAGATGAGCAGCACTGAGACCACTTCCACTGGGTCCGCTCGACGGAGGCCGGGCGTGCCGGCGAAGTAGCTGAGGACCCCGACGACGACCAGCACCGGACCCCAGCGGGCCCGGGTCCGGCTCGCGTACCGGCCGATCGAGTACGCAGCCACCAGGGTGGCCAGCGGCGAGAGCTCGGTAGCGACACCTAGCAGGGACTCCGTGGTGAGCGCCACGACCGCGACGGCACACGCCGTCAGTGGGACCCGACGGCGCAGCGCGAGGCACGCCGTCAGAACGAGGGTCAAACCGGCCGCGGCCAGATTCGGCGACGTACCGGGCAGCGGACGTTGGACCAGCTCAGCCGCGACCAGCCCGGCGAAGACGGCGGCGATCCCCAGGTCGACCGCGAGCGGCGGGAGGCGGCGGAGGCGATCCGCTGTGCGAGTCAGCGCGTCGAGGCGCACCGGTCACCTCCTGAATGCCCGAGCGTCTGCTGGCTCTGGACCCCGGACCCAGCAGAGC
>DASQUF010000105.1:0-4464 GCA_035641435.1 Propionibacteriaceae bacterium
TGGGAAACTGGCACTGAGCCTGCGAAACTTGCTGGGTTGAGTGCCGGTTTCCCGGGTTTACGGGCGAAACGGCCGCGCGCCTAGGGTGCCACAGGAGGCCCATTGAGGGCAGGGGTGCGTACGGGCCCATCCGGAACGCCCGCGAATGCGCCAGATCGGCCCTACAGCGCGTCTCAGCCGCAATTAAGTGGCCAAAGTCGGTGCCCGACGTGCGGATTCGTTCCCAAGAGTCGATAGACTGGACGCAGGTCTACAGACCGCTCAGCCAACCGCCACGCACAGCAAACTCGTCGTGCCGCCTGCCGCACCCACGGGGTGGGGTTCGGCGGCGCGCGTGTGACAGGAGCCCACGGACCGGTGCCCGCCACGCCCGAGCAACCCGACAACGACAACTTCACCGACGCCGCCGAGGTCAACATCTCCGCCGATGAGCTGGCCGCCGCGGCCGGTGACCTCGACAAGATCCGCTCCTCCGCCGTCACCCCCGGCAGTTACGACTCCGAGTCCATCACGGTGCTCGAGGGGCTTGATGCGGTGCGCAAGCGCCCGGGCATGTACATCGGCTCCACCGGCGAGCGCGGCCTGCACCACCTGGTCTACGAGGTGGTCGACAACTCCGTGGACGAGGCCCTGGCCGGGTACTGCGACACCATCACCGTCCGGATCCTGCCCGAGGGTGGCATCCAGGTGATCGACAACGGCCGTGGCATCCCGGTCAAGGAGCACCCCAAGGAGAAGATCCCGGCGGTCACCCTGGCCCTGACCGTGCTGCATGCCGGCGGCAAGTTCGGCGACGGCGGCTACAAGGTGTCCGGCGGCCTGCACGGCGTCGGCGTCTCGGTCGTCAACGCCCTGTCGGCCACGCTGAACGTCGACGTCAAGCGGGACGGCTACCGCTGGACCCAGGACTTCGTGCTCGGCGACCCGGTCACCCCGCTGGAGCGGCACGAGCAGACCGAGGAAACCGGCACCACGGTCACGTTCTATGCCAGCCCGGAGATCTTCGAGACCACGGTGTACTCCTACAGCACCCTGGCCAGCCGGTTCCGGGAGATGGCCTTCCTCAACAAGGGCCTGACGATCACGGTGATCGACGAGCGGCCGGACCGGATGGAGGACGACGGCAGCTTCATCTCCGACACCTTCCGCTACGACCACGGACTGATCGACTACGTCCGCTACCTGACCGGCAGCAAAGAGGTGGTGCACAACTCGGTGATCGCGGTAGAGGCCGAGCGGCCCGACACCGGGATCAGCGTCGAGATCGCGATGCAGTGGAACGTGTCCTACCAGGAGTCGGTGCACACCTTCGCCAACACCATCAACACCCACGAGGGCGGCACCCACGAGGAAGGCTTCCGGGCCGCACTGACCAACACGGCCAACAAGTGGGGCGAGAACTGGGGGATGATCAAGAAGTCCGAGGACCGGCTCTCCGGCGACGACATCCGCGAAGGTCTGACCGCGATCATCTCGGTCAAGCTGGCCGAGCCGCAGTTCGAGGGGCAGACCAAGACGAAGCTTGGCAACACCGAGGCGCGGTCGTTCGTGCAGCAGATCATGAACTCGCGGCTCGGCGACTGGTTCGAGCAGAACCCGGGTGAGGGCAAGCAGATCATCCGCAAGGGCCAGGCCGCGGCGATCGCCCGGATCGCGGCCCGCAAGGCCCGCGAGCAGGCCCGCAACCGCAAAGGCTTCCTCGGAAACGGCGGTCTGCCCGGCAAGCTCAGCGACTGCCAGTCCACCGACCCGGAGGAGTGCGAGGTCTTCATCGTCGAGGGCGACTCCGCCGGCGGCTCCGCCAAGGGCGGCCGGAACCCACGGACGCAGGCCATCCTGCCCATCCGGGGCAAGATCTTGAACGTGGAGCGGGCCCGGATCGACCGGATCCTCCAGAACGCCGAGGTCCAGGCGATCATCTCCGCGCTGGGCACCGGGGTCCACGAGGATTTCGACATCGCCAAGCTGCGGTACCACAAGATCGTGATGATGGCCGATGCCGACGTCGACGGGGCGCACATCCGCACGCTGCTGCTGACCCTGATGTTCCGGTTCATGAAGCCGCTGATCGAGGCGGGGCATGTCTTCCTGGCCCAGCCGCCGCTGTTCAAGATCAACTGGAGTAACGCACCTGCCGAGCTGGCCTACACCGACACCGAGCGGGACGCGCTGCTGCGGGTCGGAGCGGAGGCGGGGCACCGGTTGCCCAAGGAGAACGCGATCCAGCGCTACAAGGGGCTGGGGGAGATGAACCCCAGTCAGCTCTGGGAGACCACGATGGACCCGGAGCGGCGCATCCTGCTCCAGGTCACCCTGGAGGACGCGGCCCGCGCCGACGAGATGTTCTCCATCCTGATGGGCGAGGACGTTGAGCAACGCCGCTCGTTCATTCAGCGCAACGCCAAGGACGTGCGGTTCCTTGACATCTGAGTTCGGGTGGGGCGTTCCGCTCCGGAGGACCGGCGTCGCAACCATCCGCGCTCGCCGGCTCGCGCTCCCGCCAGACCGCGCTCGTCGAGCGTCGAGGTCCGGACCCCGTCCGCGGACAACCATCCGCACCTCCGCAGGCTCCGGTGCTCCCGCCAGACCCATCCAGGTCCCTCGGGCAGCATCCGGACCCCGGCCCGAGCACACTCGCGGCGCTCTCCACTCAGCCGCCGAACCAAGAAAGAAGTGACGCGTGACGGATACACCTGTGGAGCGCACGACCGACCGGCGCGAGCCGGTGGACCTGCAGGACGAGATCCAGAAGTCCTATCTCGACTACGCGATGAGCGTGATCGTCGGGCGGGCGCTGCCGGATGTCCGCGACGGGCTCAAGCCGGTGCACCGCCGGATCCTCTACGGCATGTACGACGGCGGCTACCGGCCGGACCGGGGCTGGAACAAGTGCGCCCGCATCGTCGGCGAGGTCATGGGTCAGTACCACCCACACGGCGACGGCGCGATCTACGACACCCTGGTCCGCCTCGCGCAGCCGTGGGTGATGCGCTACCCGCTGGTCTCCGGCCAGGGCAACTTCGGCTCGCCCGGCAACGACAAGGCCGCGGCCATGCGCTACACCGAGTGCAAGATGGCGCCGCTGGCCATGGAGATGGTCCGCGACATCGGCGAGAACACCGTCGACTTCAAGCCCAACTACGACGGCAAGGAGCAGGAGCCGGTCGTCCTGCCCAGCCGGTTCCCCAACCTGCTGGTCAACGGGTCCACCGGCATTGCGGTGGGCATGGCCACCAACATTCCGACGCACAACCTGCGCGAGGTCGCGGCGGCGGTCCAGTGGTCGCTGGAGCACCCGGAGGCCAGTGCTGAGGAGCTGCTCGAGGCGGCCATGGAGCGGATCCAGGGCCCGGACTTCCCGAACGGGGCGCTGATCGTCGGCCGCCGCGGGATCGAGGAGGCCTACCGCACCGGCCGCGGCTCGGTGATCATGCGCGCGGTGGTGGAGATCGAGGAGGACCGGTCCGGGCGTACGAGTCTGGTGGTCACCGAGCTGCCGCACATGGTCAACCCGGACAACCTCGCGCTCAAGATCGCCGAGCTGGTCAACACCGGCAAGCTCACCGGCATCGCCGACATCCGCGACGACACCTCGGCCCGGACCGGCCAACGGCTGGTGATCGTGCTGCGCCGCGACGCCCAGCCGCGGGTGGTGCTGAACAACCTCTACAAGCACACCCAGCTGCAGGACACGTTCGGCTGCAACATGCTGGCCCTGGTCGACGACGTGCCGCGGACCCTGCGGCTGGACCAGTTCATCTCCTACTGGATCACCCACCAGATCGAGGTCATCCAGCGGCGGACCCAGCACCGGCTGGACGACGCCCAGGCCCGCGCCCACATCTACCGCGGCCTGGTCAAGGCGCTGGACGCGCTGGACGAGGTGATCGCCCTGATCCGGCGCAGCCCGAGCACCGAAGAGGCCCGCGAGGGGCTCAAGGCGCTGCTGGAGATCGACGACCTGCAGGCCAACGCGATCCTGGACATGCAGCTGCGCCGGCTGGCGGCGTTGGAGCGGCAGCGGATCATCGACCAGCTCGCCGAGTACGAGCGGATCATCGCCGACCTGCGCGACATCTTGAACCGGCCGGAGCGGCAGCGCACCATCATCCGCGACGAGCTGGCCGAGATCGTGGACAAGTACGGCGACGAGCGGCGGACCGAGATCATCGCCGCCGACGGCGACCTGTCCAACGAGGACCTGATCCCCGACTCCGAGGTGGTGGTCACCATCACCCGGGGCGGGTACGCGAAGCGGACCAACACCGAGCTCTACCGAGTGCAGAAGCGCGGCGGCAAGGGCGTACGCGGCGCGACGCTGCGCACCGACGACGAGGTCGGGCAGCTGTTCGTGACCACGAACCACCACTGGATCCTGTTCTTCACCAACCAGGGGCGGGTGTACCGGGCCAAGGTCTGGCAGCTGCCCGATGCCGGCCGGGACGCCCGCGGCGGGCACGTGGC
>DASQUF010000106.1:0-3939 GCA_035641435.1 Propionibacteriaceae bacterium
GCGGCGAGGCACAGGTCAGCGAGCACGACGGTGCCGCTCAGCTCGTCGACGAGGCTGCCCGCCGCGTGCAGGCTGGCCACCGCTTCAGTGAACGTATCCAGAGCGCTCACCACATCCCCCTGCGCCCAGGCGGCGAAGCCGAGAAATCCGGCCGCACCGCCGCGCGCGAGATGGTCGTTCGGGCCGGCGAGGTCCAAGGCGCGCCGGGCGTGTTCCGCCGTGCCGGCCGCATCGCCTCGGGCCTGGGCGAGCGCTGCCCGGTACATGGCGATGGTGGACGGCAGCGTGTGGAGGTCATCGGTGTCAGCCCACGGGACAGCCGAGCCTTTGGGTACGGCCGCCAGCGCGCGTTCTGCGTCGTCGAGCCGGGGCTCGACCGCGTTCAGGTCGCCTGAGGCCATCAGCATGGATCCGTAGAAGACACTGAGCACCGGGCTGCGCCGGACGGAGCTGTCGGGAAGCGCCTTCAGCCAGCCGTGCATCATCGCTTCCTGCCGGTGACGTCGGATCGCCGGCACGGCCAACTCCATGAGGTAGGCCGCGCGGTCGAAGTCCCGGGCCGCCAAGGAGTGCCTGACCGCCTCCTCGATCAGATCGTGGTGTCCGTACCACTCGCTGGCTCGCTGGTGCAGCAGCGGGACCCGGTCAGGCTGCTCGCTCAGCAGGCGCGCCCGAAGCACGTCGGCGAACAGGTGGTGGTAGCGATACCACTCACGCTGGTCGTCCAGGGCGACGAGGAAGAGGTTCGCCCGCTCCAGGGTCATGAGCATGTCGCGCCCGTCGTCGCCGCCGGTGACCGCGTCACACAGCGGCCCGGTGAGCCGGTCGAGGACCGCTGAGCGCAGCAGGAACTCGCGCACGGGCTCAGGCTGGTGCTGCAGCACCTCCTCGACGAGGTAGTCGACGATGTACCGGTCGTTCCCGGCGAATCGGGCGATGAAGCTGCTGGCGTCGTCGCGCCCCTTGAGGGAGAGAGCGGCGAGCTGCAGCGCCGCGATCCAGCCCTCGGTGCGTTCCTCCAGGGTCTCGACGTCCTTTGCCGCGAGGCGCAGTCCCGTTGCTTCGTTGAGGTACGAGACGGCCTCGTCGGGCGTGAACCGCAGGTCGGCGGCGCGGATCTCGACCAGCTCGCTGCGTGCCCGCCATCGAGCCAGCTGCAGGTCGGGGTCGGCGCGGGTGCTGAGGATGACGTGGACATGGGGCGGGAGGTGGTCTAGCAGGAACGTCACCCCTTGGCCGATCTCGGTCTTGTCCACCAGGTGGTAGTCGTCGAGAACCAGCCACACCTCGCCTGGTGCTGCGGCCAACTCGTTGAGCAGCGTGGTGACCACAAGGTCGGTCGGCACCGGCGAGGAGGTGATGAGCTCCAATGCACTCGAGCCAATGCCGGGAACGGCGCGCTGGAGGGCGCTGACGACGTACGTCCAGAACGAGGAAGGCTCGTTGTCCGCTGGGTCAAGCGAGAGCCACGCTACGGATCGGTCGCCATCGGCCGTCTCGCCAAGCCAATCGGCAAGAAGCGTCGTCTTGCCGAATCCCGCAGGAGCGGACACCAGTGTCAGTTTGGTCTCAGTTCCGCGATGCAGGCGCTCTCGGAGTCTTGGGCGTGCGACCAAGCCGCTGCGGAGCTTCGGGACGAACAGTTTCGTTGCGATCAGCGGACGTGCCACGCATCCCCCATTCCAAAGGGCACAGGTGCTGTCAGATTTAGCACGTACCTGTTGCAGGCTTGGTCGGCCGAGTTCGGACACGAGGGGTCGTCGACTTCGAGCGTCGGGGAGGTCTGACCTGTCGGCGCCCGGTCCCAGAGATCGACGAACACCGATCCGGCGGAGAACGCGGCCAGGCCGTCGTCGTCACTGCCTGAGTGCTCGGACGGTGTTCGTTGCGGCGCTGCTCGTCCTCGGCCTGCCTGGTCTGCTTCCGCTCGGTCTGCTGCTCGCCTTCAACAACGACCCCTGACGGCACTCGGAGGGGGTTCACGCTTGGCTGGGATAGGGATCGCGGCGTGGGCGATGACCTTGGGCTGGCGCTGGGCGATAGGTGGCGAGGGTGTCGGCCAGCGCCTGCTCGACCGGCGTAGCGTGCACGCCGAGGGCGTTGGCGATCTTGCTGCTGTCGACGATGAACGGCTCGGCGAACTGGTACTGCATCTCGAGCAGTTCGCGCACGGTGGGGTTGGTCAGCGCGGCGAGCCGAAGCAGGACGGGCGGTACCTGACGGACTCGGGCGCGCGACGCGCCGGCCTGCTGGAAGGCGAGTTCACAGAGCTGTCGGGTGGTTCGGGTGTCGGGGTCGTTGGGCAGGTGCCAGACCTGTCCGGGTGCGTCGGGGTGTTCGCCCAGTACGGCGAGGCCTTCGCCGATGTCGGGGATGTAGGTGTAGGTGTGGGGCTGGTCGGGGTCGCCGAGAACGGTGGCGGTCTTCCCGGCCAGGGCGGCGGGGAACAGCCGGTCGCCGAGGTTGGATTGCGCGCCGCCGCGCGGGCCGAAGTAGTCCGAGGCGCGGCCGATGGCGACCGCCACCTTTCCGGCTTGGTGGGCGTCGAGCAGCTCATAGGCCATACGGCCGCGGAGCTTCCCCTTCTTGGTGTGGGCGGCGTAGTCGCGGGTTTCGGTCAGTGGTCGACCCGCCGGGCGGCCGTACATGTAGACGTTCTCCATGCTGACCAGCCGGGCCCCGTGGGCTTGCGCGGCGGCGAGCACGCCGGCTTGGAGGCCGGGGAACTCCTCCACCCACCGCGGGTAGGGCGGGTTCAGGGTCTGGTAGACGACCTGGGCGCCCTGGCTGACCTCGATGGTGAACCGCGCATCGGCGGCGTTCCCGCCGATGACTTCGATCTCCTCGGGTACGGGGACGGAGCCGGAGCGGTTGACCATCCGCACCGTCTCTCCGCGGCGGAGCAAGGCTTCCAAGGTGGCGAGGCCGATCGCGCCGGTCCCGAAGATGACATGACGCGCCGTACGGCTCATAGCCTGCTCGCGGCCCGGGCGTCGATGCTAGGTGTGCTGGCCGCGGTGGTCGAACCAACCGGCAGGAGGCGGTTCAACAACAGGCCGGAGAGGGCGGAGAAGGTGATGGCTCCGCTGGCGCCGAAGATGGTGACCTGTTCTTCGACGGGGATCCCGGCGAGGATGGTGACGGTCCAGCCGAGCGCCCAGAGCAGCGGCATCGCGACGGCCCACCACCAGCGTCGTCGGGTCTGAGCCGGTAGGGCCAGAGTTTGGGCCACACCGAGCAGGACGCCGGTGAGTGCCCCCATGACGGCGAGGTCGGCGAGGGAGGTACCGAACCCGACAACTGCCGCGCCGAGCAGCAGGCCCAGACCCATGCCCAGCGCAGTGGCCAGGATCCAGCGCGCCGGCCGCAGCCGACGCCGGCTGACCAGCCACTGGCCGGCACCGACGACAGCGCCGGTGACCAGGCCGGCCAGCAGAGCGGCGAGGGGACTGTCAACGCGGCCGGCGACCAGGCGGCCCGCGACGCCGGCAATCGGGAAGGCGAGGAACCCGACGGTCCAGATCAGCCACGACCACCAGAAGGTATCCCGGCGGGGCGTCGAGTCAGTCATGAGGCCACCCTCCTTCCGGCGCCTGACGGCACCGGCTCGGGCGCTGCAGAGCGGGAACGCGGGTAACCAAGAAGGATGAGTATCGCGAAGATCACCAGCCAGACGCTCCACATGACGTAGCCGATGAAGTTGGCGGTGTCCACGAGAGGTAGATGGAGCGGGGTCAGCACGCCGCTGAGGATGAGAACAGCGGACACCGCTCCGAGTGCGGTGAACCAACGGGGAACCCCCCGGCCCAGAGCCACCAGGACCAGCAGGGTCCACGCGGCCGTCAACAGGTACCCGAAGGTCTCGCCCACGACGGTGCCGAGGACGCGGTGAGCCAGCAGGAACGAGTCACGGGCCCCGGCAGCGACGGTGGGATCGCT
>DASQUF010000107.1:0-6143 GCA_035641435.1 Propionibacteriaceae bacterium
ACCGTGGCGACGGTGATCTCGGAGCTGCAGCTGTTCCTGCCCGGCTGGGTCCGGGCCCGGGCGATCGCGATCTACCTGATGGTGTTCCTGGGCACCCAGGCGGTCGCCGCACCGATCTGGGGCGTGGTCACCCAGTACGCCGGCCTGCGGACCGCACTGCTCGCCGCCGCTGCGTTGCTGGTGGTGAGCGTGCTCCTCGGGCGGGTGCTGCGGGTGCCGGACAGCCAGGGACTGGACCGCTCACCGTTGGCGTACTGGGACACCCCCCGGCTGCAGGTCGACCCCTCCACCAGCAGCGGCCCGGTCGTGGTCGCCGTCCGGTACGAGGTCGCCGACGAGGACCGGGACGCCTTCCTCGACGCGATGCGGGCGATGCGTCGGTCCCGGCTCCGGTCGGGCTCGTCGCGCTGGAACCTCTACCGGGTCGGTGAGAACCCGCACCGCTACATCGAGCAGTTCGAGGTGCCCAGCTGGGAAGAGCACGAGCTCCAGCACCAGGGACGGCTGACCGCTGAGGACCAGGCCATCGAAGACGCCGCGTTCGCCCACATCACCGGCCGGCCGCAGACCGAGCACCTGCTGCCCGCGGCCGCCCGCGTCCCCGACGAGGCGTTCCGGGCTGAGCGAGATCGCGGCGGTACTGGCTGAACGCAGGGCGGCCATGGGACCGCTACAGGTTGGTCATCCGCTCGGCGGCCTCGGCGTAGCGGCCGCCCTCGATCGTGATCGCGTCCGGGGCGGCGGTGATCTCAACCACCTCGGCATCGGTCAGGACGACCTCGGCGGCGCCGATATTCTCCTCGAGCCGGGACCGCCGTCGGGTGCACAGGATCGGCACGATCCAGGGCTCCTGCGCGAGCAGCCACGCCAACGCGATCTGGCCGGGGGTAGCGCCCCTGTCCTCGGCAATCTGCTTCATCAGGTCCACCAGGGACTGGTTGCGCCGCAGCGCCTCCGGCGTGAACCGGGGAATCGTGGAGCGGACGTCGTTGCCCGAGTCGAAGGTTGTCTCGGCGGTGACCGTGCCCGTGAGGAAGCCCTTGTCCAGCGGGCTGAAGGGGACGAAGCCGATACCCAGCTCCTCACAGACGGCCAGAACCTCCTCCTCGGGGCGGCGCCACCACAACGAGTACTCGCTCTGCACCGCGGTCACCGGCTGCACAGCATGCGCACGGCGGATTGTTCCCGCCGCAGCCTCCGACAGGCCGAAGTGCTGCACCTTCCCGGCCTCGATCAGCTCCTTCACCGCGCCGGCGACCTCTTCGATCGGCACGCTGGGATCGACCCGGTGCTGGTAGTAAAGGTCGAGCGAGTCCACCCCCAGCCGCCGCAGGGAACCCTCAACCACCGTCTTGATCACCGCGGGGTCGCTGGTCACCGCACCGCTGGGTTTGCGCTCGACCGGATCGATGTCCCAGCCGAACTTCGTCCCGATCACCACCTGGTCACGGACCGGGGCCAGCGCTTCGCCGACCAGCTCCTCGTTCGCGTACGGGCCGTAGATCTCCGCGGTGTCGAAGAACGTCACCCCAGCTCCACCGCGGTGCGGATCAGCCCCAGCATCTCTCCCCGGTCGGGGCGCTCGCTGTAACCGCCCGTCATGCTCATACAGCCCAGCCCGATAGCGGATACCGCCAGGTCGGACCCCAGAACTCGCTTCTCCATAATCAGATCTCCATTTCTCCCCGTCGCCTGAAGCGACCAGTAGGTGCCATGAGAGGTCCACGGCTCGCACAAGGTCGCGTGCGAATTTTTTGCGCTTGGGTGCTGAAGTCACCACCAGTAGGCGGGCTGGGTGGTGTACAGCCCTTCCAGCCGGCTGATCTCCTCCTCGGTGAGGGCGATGTCGACCGCGGCGACGGCGTCGGCGAGGTGGTGAGGCTTGGTGGCCCCGACGATGGGCGCGGACACGACAGGCTTGGACAGCAGCCAGGCGATACCGATCTGGGCCATCGGAACCCCACGCTCTTCGGCGACCTGCTGGACCACCTCCACGACGGGCTGGTCGACGTCGAGGTCGAAGGACTTGGCGACCTGGTCGGTGTCACCGCGCTGGGTGTGCTGCCCCCACGGCCGGGCGAGCCGGCCCTTGCCGAGCGGGGAGTAGGGGATGCAGCCGACCCCCATGTCGAGACACATCGGCAGCATCTCGCGCTCCTCCTCCCGCTTGAGCAGGTTGTACTGGTCCTGCATGGACACGAAGCGCGTCCAACCGCCGGAGTCGGCGGCGTGCTGCAGCTTCGCGAACTGCCAGGCCCACATCGAGGAGGCGCCGATGTAGCGGACCTTCCCGGCCCTGACCGCATCGTGCAAGGCCTCCATGGTCTCCTCAACCGGCACCTCGGAGTCGAAGCGGTGGATCTGATAGACGTCGATGTAGTCGGTGCCCAGACGAGCGAGGGAAGCGTCCAGCTGCTCCAGGATGGCCTTGCGGGACAAGCCGGACCCGCCGGGACCCTCGTGCATCTTGTTGTAGACCTTGGTGGCCAGCACGATGTCCTCCCGCCGCGCATACTTCCGCAAGGCGCGGCCGACGAACTCCTCGGAGCTGCCGCCGCCGTAGCCATTGGCGGTGTCCCAGAACGTGACGCCGAGCTCGACCGCCTGCTGGAAGAACGGCTCTGCCGCCTCCTCATCCAATGTCCACTGGTGGAAGCCGGGAGTGCCGAAGCTCATGCAGCCCATACCGATCCGGCTGATCTTCAGTCCGGTCTTCCCCAGTCGTGCGTACTCCATCACGCAGTTCCTCTCTCGCTACTCGGTCGGAGCGGTCAGCCGCAGGGTGGTCCCTGCGACCGAGTCAGAGATCATCGGGGTGATGTAGCTGCTGCCGTAGCGGCCGTACTTGGCGCGATATGCATCGTCGACTTCCGTCCGGGTGGACGGCTCGGCGGTGATGAACACGACGGTGCGTTCGGTGCCGGCGACCCGGATCCGGCCGTGTCCGGTGTCTCGGGCCCGGCGGTACCAGCTGCCGGAGGGTCCGCGAAAGGAACGCACGTACAGCTCGTCGCCGACACGGACCACCCAGATCGGCACCCAGGAGGCCGCCGTATGGTCGGCGCGGTCGGGCGCAACCTCGATCTCGTCAGCCTCGCCAATCGTCGCGAGGTCGGCCTGGCTCCAACCACTCATGTCGCTTCCCGCTTGGTCGGACCGGACTCGGGCAGCCGGGCCTGGACATCTGCTGATTCCGCCCATCCCCATTGCGCTCGCGAGCCGGACATTTGGCCAACGCTAGATCGCCCCTCGAGGGTCGTGGGAGTCCCTGTCATTACCTCTCACGGGAGTGCCTCCCCCTGGAGGCATGGGTGTGATTGGCTCGACCAAAGCCAACAGACCAACTGACCGGGAGCCTGCGCGGTACGGAGTTGACCTAAAGAAATTGACAGGAGACAAAGTGGTCGAGCCATATCGGGACCGGTCGAACAGTGTGGAGAACCGGGTTGAAGACCTGCTCGCCCGGCTGACGCTGGCGGACAAGGCCGGTCTGATGTTCCACGACATCGTGGCGATGCTGCCGGGCGGGCAGCTGATGGGCGCTGACAACCCGTTCGGCCGCCCCGCCACCGACACCGCGATCCAAGACATGCGGCTGAACCACTTCAACCTCGCCGGAGGAGTGGACAACGTCCGTGACCTGGTGGCCTGGCACAACCGCGTACAGGAGCTGGCCCTGGCCACCGGGCCGGGCATCCCGGTCACCATCTCGACCGATCCCCGCCACTCCTTCAGCAACAACCCAGGCACCGAAGCGCTGGCGGGGGCGTTCTCGCAGTGGCCACAGTCGCTCGGCTTCGCTGCCCTGGGCGACGCCAACCTGGTGCAGCGTTACGCCGACATCGCTCGGCAGGAGTACCTCGCCGCCGGCATCCGAGTGGCGCTGCACCCGCAGATCGATCTAGCCACCGAACCCCGCTGGGCCCGGATCGGGATGACCTTCGGTGAGGACGCCGACCTCACGTCGCGACTGGTCGTCGCCTACATCCGCGGCTTCCAAGGCGCCGAGCTCGGCCCGGAGTCGGTGGCCACCATGACGAAACACTTCCCCGGCGGCGGCCCGCAGAAGGACGGGGAAGACCCGCACTTCGCGTACGGGCGGGAACAGGTCTACCCGGGCGGGCAGCGCGAGTACCACCTCAAGCCGTTCCTGGCAGCGATCGCCGCCGGCACGTCGCAGATGATGCCCTACTACGGGATGCCGGTCGGCACCGACTGGGAGGAGGTCGGGTTCGCCTTCAGCCACGGCGTGATCACCGACCTGCTCCGTAACGAGCTCGGCTTCGACGGCATCGTCTGCACCGACTGGGGGTTGATCGGGGACAGCGTCATCTTGGGGCAGCCAATGCCCGCGCGGGCCTGGGGAGTGGAGCACCTCAGCGAGCTCGGCCGCGTCGTCAAGATCATCGACGCCGGATGCGACCAGTTCGGTGGTGAGTCCCGGCCCGAGCTGGTCATCGAGGCCGTCCGCGTCGGCCGGGTCAGCCAGGAGCGCATCGACCAGTCCGTACGCCGATTGCTGCGGGAGAAGTTCGTCCTCGGACTGTTTGACCAGCCCTTCCTCGACCTGAACCACGCGGTGGCCACTATCGGCCGGGCGGATTTCGTCGTCGAGGGTGAGGCCGCCCAGCGGGCCGCCATCGTTCGTCTCACAGCAGCCGACTCAGGCCCAACGGTGGTGCCTCTGGGCGGCGACCAGGCGGTCTACGTCGAGAACATTGCGCCGGCCGCCGCCGCGCGGCTCGGCCGGGTAGTGAACGACGTAGCTGACGCCGATCTGGCCGTGCTGCGGATCAATGCACCGTTCGAACCTCGCCCCGGTGGGTTCGAGTCGTTCTTCCACGCCGGCTCGCTCGAGTTCGCCGGGGCCGAAAGGGATCGGATCACCGCGATCTGTCAACAGGTGCCGACCATCGTCGTGCTGTTCCTGGACCGTCCTGCGGTCGTGCCCGAGATAGCCGACGCCGCAGCCGCATTGCTCGTCGAGTTCGGAGCCCGCGATGACGCCGTTGTCGACGTGCTGCTCGGTGCTGCCCAGGCGAAGGGGCGGCTGCCGTTCGACCTGCCGTCCTCCACCGCAGCAGTGGAGCAGAGCCGCAGCGACGTCGCCTTCGACACAGCTAATCCCGTCTTCCGTTTCGGCGACGGGATCGTCGAGTGAGGGGTAACGGCAGGGACTCCCACGCTCGCTCAAAAGGCTCGTAACGTCGCCATCATGGACAATCGGAACGAGGTGCGCGCCTTCCTTACCTCTCGCCGGGCCCGGCTCAGCCTGGACCAGGCCGGCTTGTCCAGCTACGGTGCCCGCCGGGTGCCGGGGCTGCGTCGAGCGGAGGTCGCTCAGCTAGCCGGGGTCAGCATCGAGTACTACACGCGCTTGGAACGGGGCAACCTGAGCGGGGCCTCCGAGGCAGTGCTTGAGGCGCTCGCTGCCGCGCTGCAGCTCGACGAATCCGAACGCGTCTACCTGTTCGACCTGGCCAAGACTGCGTCCGGACCGGCCACGCCCCGGCGGCCGGCGAAACCAGCCGTCCAGAAACTCAGGCCGAGCATCCAGCGGTTGCTGGACTCCATGGTCGACATCCCCGCTTTCGTCCGGAACGGCCGTCTCGACATCCTCGGCATCAACCCGATGGGTCGGGCCCTCTACAGCCTCGCCTTCGAACAACCGGGTCGACCCGTGAACCTGGCCCGCTTCATATTCCTCGACCCCCGTGCCCATCTGCTGCACCCCAACTGGTCGGACTCCGCGAACACCAGCGTGTCAATCCTGCGCACCGAGGCCGGCCGGAACCCCTATGACAGAGGCCTGACCGACCTGGTCGGCGAGCTGTCCACTCGCAGTGACGAGTTCCGGACCCGGTGGGCCGCTCACAACGTCCGGCTGCACCGAACCGGCAGCAAGCACTTCCACCACCCCGCCGTCGGCGACCTGCACCTGAGCTTCGACGCCCTTGAGCTGCCCGGCGAGCCCGGGCTGACCCTGACCGCCTACAGCGCCGAGCCCGACACCCCCGACGCAGACAATCTCGCCCTGCTGGCCAGCTGGGCCGCAACCCACATCGAAACCGCAATCTGAACCGTCACGGCTTCCGTGCCGCTCTCATATGGGCTGCTCCTGCGGCTTGAGGGCAGCGTAGTGG
>DASQUF010000108.1:0-4770 GCA_035641435.1 Propionibacteriaceae bacterium
CGGACATCCCGTTGGCTACCGCCAGGACCCGAGTCCCGATCTGCCTTACGCGCGGGACGTCAAGTACGACCGGTACGGCCTGATCGTCGAACTCGACGGCCGGCTCGGCCATGAGGCAGAGGGTCGCTTCCGCGACATGAACCCGGACAATCGGCATGCCCTCCGCGACGAGCTGACCCTCCCTTCGGCTACTTCGATGTCAGTGGCCGACCTTGTCCGCTGGCGTTCCAGGTCTATCTGGCCCTGGTCAAGCGCGGCTACTTCCGAACCATTCCGGCGCTGCCGTAACTGTGTCAACGTCTCCGAGGCCCACCTGACCGCGGCGTGAAACGATCTCGCTTGGCAGAGACCAAGGAAAATCGTTCACTCTGTGGCCGGGAGATTAGGGTCCACCCCGTGACGGCGAACCGGGCGATCGACCTGGACGAGCTGCGGCGGGAGCTGATCCGGCCGGGTGGGCTGTGGGGCCAGGTGGACCATGTCGCCGAGACCGGGTCCACCAACGCCGACCTGGCCGCGGCGGCCCGGGCGGGGACGGCCGAGCCGGGCTGCGTGCTGGTCTCCGACTACCAGGCCGCCGGCCGGGGCCGGCTGGGCCGGACGTGGACGGCGCCGCCGCGCACCAGCATCGCCATGTCGGTCCTGGTCCGCCCGGACGGCGTCGACCCGGCCCGCTGGACCTGGCTGCCGCTGCTCACCGGCCTCGCCGTGGCGGATGGGCTGAGCCGCGCGGCCGGACTCGACGTCCGGCTCAAGTGGCCCAATGACGTCCTGGTCGGCGACCGCAAGGTCTGCGGCATCCTCGCCGAGCGGGTGGAGACTCCGGACGGACCGGCCTGCGTGGTCGGGATGGGCATCAACACCCACCTCGAGCCGGCCGACTTGCCGGTCCCTACCGCTACCTCGGTCGCCATCGAGGCCGCGACCGCCGGGCGGCCGGTGCCCAGCCGGACCAGCGTCGTCGCCACCGTGCTGGCCGCCTACGAGCTGCTGTTCCGGCGCTGGGTCGCGGCGCCCGACGACTCGGGGCTGGCCGCGGCGTACCGTCGCCGCTCGGCCACGCTGGGCCGGGCCGTGCGTGTCGTGCTCGGCCCGGACGAGTCGATCGAGGGCACTGCGACCGCGATCGACGCGGACGGACGCCTGGTGGTTCGTACGTCGGGCGCGACGCGAGTCTTCGGCGCCGGGGACGTCATCCACGTACGCTGACCTGCGTGGCACTGCCGGCCCGGATGCTGGGCGACGACGAGTACGTGGTCATCCACACCCGGACCCACGCCAAGACCATGCTGCTGCCCTTCTTCGCTCTGCTGGTGATCGGGGCCGCGGTCGGGATCGGAGTTGCGCTCGTCCCTCCGGCCGACCCGCCGATCGGCCCGCTGGTCATCGTCGGGATCGGGCTGGTCCTGTTTCTGTGGATGGTCCTGGTGCCCTGGCTGCGCTGGTGGACCACCACGTACACGGTCACCAACCGCCGCCTGATCACCCGGCGCGGCATCCTGAACAAGACCGGCACCGACCTGCCGCTGAACCGGATCCACGAGGTCTCCAGCGAGCGCAGCCTGCTGGACCGGATGCTGGGCTGCGGCACCCTGAACGTCGCCACGGCCGCCGAGGACGGGACGGTCGTGCTGCATGACGTGCCCGACGCCCAGCACGTGCACACCGAGATCAGCCAGCTGCTCTTCGGCACCGATCCGAACGCCCGTCCGCGGGCATGACCGTACGCGTCGAGCGGTCGGCGCCGCGCGTCGCCGAGCTGGTGATGGACCGGCCGGAGGCGCGGAACGCGTTGTCCACCGAGCAGGCCCGCCGGCTGGGCGAGGCGGTCCGTGCGCTCAGCACCGATCCGGCGGTCAGCGCGGTGGTGCTGGCCAGCGCCCTGCCGGACGCGTTCTGCGTCGGGGCCGATCTCAAGGAGCGGAACCGGTTCGACGACGACCAGCTGCGCGCCCAGCGAACGGTGTTTCTCGAGGCCTTCGCCGCCGTTCGCGAGCTCGACCAGCCGACGGTGGCCGCGGTCGGGGGGTACGCGCTGGGCGGCGGCTACGAGCTCGCCCTGTCCTGCGACCTGATCGTCGCCGCCGAGGGCGCCACCCTGGGCCTGCCCGAGGTCGGGCTGGGCCTGGTCCCGGGCGGCGGCGGTACCCAGCTCCTAACCCGGCGGGTCGGGCGCAACCGGGCACTGGACCTGGTGCTGACCGGTCGCCGGGTGGACGCCGCGGAGGCGTACGCGCTGGGCCTGGTGGACCGGCTGGTGCCGGTGGGCACCGCCCGCGCCGCCGCTCGCGAACTGGCGGCGGAGATCGCCCGGCACTCCCCGGTCAGTCTGCAGGCGGCAAAGCGCGCTGTGCGCGACGGCTTCGAGGCGGACCTGGCGACAGGGCTGACGCTGGAGGACCAGGCCTGGCACGAAGCCGCTTTCTCGGCCGACCGGCGCGAGGGCATCGCGGCCTTCAACGCCAAGCGCACGCCGCGGTGGCCCTCCTGGGGTGGTTCCGATGGCTGAGGTGGCCAACCCCGCGTTGCCCCTGCGGGCCCAGCTGACCCGGTTCGTGATCGCCGGCGGGCTGTCGGCGATCGTGGACTTCGGGCTGCTGGTCCTGCTGATGCAGCTTGGCCTCGGCCACACTCCGGCCAAGGCCCTCTCCTTCGTGGCCGGCACCACCACCGCGTACCTGATCAACCGCCGCTGGACCTTTCGCGTCGCCCACTCGCACCGCCGGTTCCTCGCCGTGGTGCTGCTCTACGCGCTGACCTTCGCCCTGCAGGTAGGGCTGTTCAGCCTGCTCTTCACGCTGTTGACCGCTCAGGGGCTGGACCGGCTGGCGGTCCAGGTGATCGGCTTCGTCGTTGCGCAGGGCGTCGCCACCACGGTGAACTTCATCGTCCAGCGTTCGGTGATCTTCCGGCTGCCTTGAACTCGTTCGGCGGGGGTTCAAGGGCGTCGCCCCCCTTGCTCATCAACACGGTTACGCTGCCCGTTGTGACCAGGGCCAGACCGTTCGTCGTGGGCATCATCGGCGGCGGCCAGCTCGCTCGGATGATGTACGCGGCATCGGTCGGGCTGGGGATCCGGGTACGGCTGCTGGCCGAGGGGCCGGACGTGTCCGCGGCCACCGTCGTGCACGACGTAACCGTCGGCGACTACACCGACCATGACACGGTGCGCACTTTCGCCGAGGGTTGCGACGTGGTCACCTTCGACCACGAGCACGTGCCCACCGGCCTGCTCCGCGACTTGGAGGCGGCCGGAATTGCGGTCCGGCCCGGGCCGGCGGCCCTGGTGCACGCCCAGGACAAAGCGGTGATGCGCGACCGGCTGACCGCGATGGGGGCTCCCTGTCCGACCTATCGTGTGGTCCCCGACGCCGACGCGCTGGCCGCGTTCGGGGCCCAGCACGGCTGGCCGGTCATCGCCAAGGTCGCCCGCGGCGGCTACGACGGACGCGGCGTCTGGAAGGTCGACGGTCCGGAGGACGCGGCGCTGCCCTTTGCCGACCGCGCCGACGGCGTACCGGTGATCGCCGAAGAGTTCGTCGCGTTTGCCCGCGAGCTGAGTGCCCTGGTGGTCCGCTCGCCCTCCGGCCAGGCGGCGGCCTACCCGGTCACCCAGTCGATCCAGCGCAACGGCATCTGTGTGGAGACCATCACCCCGGCGCCGGACCTGACTGAGGCCCAGGCGGTCGAGATCGAGCGGCTGGCCCTGACCATCGCTGCCGAGCTGGGAGTGGTCGGGGTGCTCGCGGTGGAGCTGATGCAGCGCACCGACGGATCCGTGGTCGTCAACGAGCTGGCCATGCGGCCGCACAACACCGGCCACTGGTCGATCGACGGGGCGCACACCTCGCAGTTCGAGAACCACCTCCGGGCCGTGCTGGACCTGCCGCTCGGCGACCCGGGACCGCGCGAGGAGTGGACGGTGATGAGCAACGTCCTCGGTGGGTCGGTCGAGGACCTGCCCTCGGCGCTGGTGCACTGCTTCGCCCGGGACCGGCGGCTGCGAGTGCAGCTCTACGGCAAGCAGGTCCGACCCGGCCGCAAGGTCGGCCACGTCACCGCGGGCGGCGACGACCTCGACCGGGTCCGCAGCCGGGCCCGGCACGCCGCGGCGTACCTGACCGGAGACCCCGATGCCTGAGGGGACTACCGCCCGGGTGGGCATCGTGATGGGGTCGGACTCCGACTGGCCCGTCATGTCGGCGGCGGCGACCGCTCTGGCGGAGTTCGAGGTGCCGTACGCGGCGGACGTGGTCTCCGCCCACCGGATGCCCGACGCCATGATCGACTACGGCCGCACCGCCGCCGACCGCGGCCTGGCGGTGATCATCGCCGGTGCCGGCGGGGCGGCCCACCTGCCGGGGATGCTCGCCGCGGTCACCCCGCTGCCGGTGATCGGGGTGCCCGTCCCGCTGAAGTACCTCGACGGGATGGACTCCCTGCTCTCCATCGTGCAGATGCCGGCGGGTGTGCCGGTCGCCGTCGTGGCCATCGGCAACGCCCGCAACGCCGGCCTGCTGGCCGTGCGCATCCTGGCCGCCGCCGACCCAGACCTGCGGCGGCTGATGGTGGAGTTCCAGGACGAGCTGCGCCGGGCCGCCGAAGCCAAGGGCCAGGTCGTCCGCGACGCCGCCCGCGCAGAGGACGGCTAGCCCGACAGGGTGACCCGCTCGGGCCGCTCGGCCGGCGTACGCCGCCGGACCTGCATTGCCACCAAGGCTCCGGCGGCGCCCAGGACCAGCCCACCGAGTCCGGCCGCGATCAGCGCCA
>DASQUF010000109.1:0-6746 GCA_035641435.1 Propionibacteriaceae bacterium
GAGCGTGGGCCCCGGGCCGCTCACCCGCCATGATCGAGCGGAGCCGGCCGGCCATGTCCGCGTACGCGTCGAAGCCGAGGACGGCGTCGGCCTCCGGCATCGCCTCGGCCAGCTCGGCGCCGTACCGCTCGGCCATGCAGCCCACGGCGACCACCGCGCGGGTCCGGCCGTTGTCCTTGAGGTCGGCGGCGGCCAGCAGCGCGTCCACCGAATCCTTCTTGGCCGTCTCGATGAAGCCGCAGGTGTTCACCAGCACGGCGTCCGCCGCCTCGGGCTGGGTTACCACACGGAATCCGTCGGCGGAGAGTCGGCCGGCCAGCTCCTCGGAGTCCACCTCGTTGCGGGCACAGCCCAGGGTGAGCAGGTGGACGGTGGTCGGGGGCGCGGTCGGCATGGCGGTCCCAGTATGGCTGATCGCGGTCGTCACCCTCCGATCTCGCGACAGTCGAGAGAGCGCCGGACCTCGGCGAGAAACTGCTCCCGCGACTCGAGCTGGGTCCAGTGACCGCAGTCGGGAACCAGCACCAGTTCGGCACCCGGCATCAGCTGACTGGCCGTCGGGAACCTGAACACGCTGAAGCCCAGCGAGGGTCGCGCCTGCGGACCGGGGCCGCGGGCCATCTGGTGTCCGGACGACGCATCTGGCCTGGAGACCAGAAGCGCGACGCCAAGCCCAAGGGCGGAGCGGCGCGCGGTGCGACAGCGGAGCGTGCATGGGCCTGGCGGGAGCGCGAGCCTGCGAGCGCGGGTGGTTGTGACGCGGTCGGACCGCGCTCCGCTCCGTCCGACCCAGCTTCGAATCAGCCGAGCTTGAGGTTTTCCAGCACCACGTCCAGCTCGTCCGGCTTCACCAGCACCTCGCGCGGTTTGGAGCCCTCGCTCGGCCCGACCACCCCGCGGGTCTCCAGGATGTCCATCAGCCGCCCGGCCTTCGCGAAGCCGACGCGCAGCTTGCGCTGCAGCATCGACGTCGAACCGAGCTGCAGGTTGACCACCAGCTCGACCGCCTGCAGCACCAGGTCCATGTCGTCGCCGATGTCCTCGGCGACCTTGGTCGACGACTCCGGCGCGACCGTGACGTCCTCGCGGTAGGTGGGCTTGAGCTGCTCGGTGACATGAGTGACCACGGACCGGATCTCCTGCTCCGTGACCCAGGCGCCCTGGATCCGGACCGGCTTGCTGGAGCCCATCGGCAGGAACAGTCCGTCGCCCTGCCCGACCAGCTTCTCCGCCCCCGGCTGGTCGAGGATCACCCGGGAGTCGGTCATCGAGGACGTGGCGAAGGCCAGCCGGCTGGGAACGTTGGCCTTGATCAGGCCGGTGACCACGTCGGTGCTCGGTCGCTGGGTGGCCAGCACCAGGTGGATGCCCGCCGCGCGGGCCAGCTGGGTGATCCGAACGATCGAGTCCTCGACGTCGCGCGGGGCCACCATCATCAGGTCGGCCAGCTCGTCCACGATCACCAGCAGGTAGGGATAGGGCGTCAGCGTGCGCTCGGACCCGGGCAGCGGCTTCGCGGAGCCCGCCCGGACCGCCTTGTTGAAGTCGTCGACGTGCCGGAACCCGAACGCGGCCAGGTCGTCGTAGCGCAGGTCCATCTCCCGGACCACCCACTGCAGCGCCTCCGCCGCCTTCTTCGGCAGCGTGATGATCGGCGTGACCAGGTGCGGGATGCCCTCGTACGCGGTCAGCTCCACCCGCTTGGGGTCGACCAGGAGCATTCGCACCTCGTCGGGCGTGCTACGCATCATCACCGAGGTGATCATGGAGTTGATGAAGCTCGACTTGCCGGACCCGGTCGCCCCGGCGACGAGCAGGTGCGGCATCTTGGCCAGGTTCGCGACCACGAAGCCGCCCTCGACGTCCTTCCCCAGCCCGACGGTCATCGGATGGTGGTCGTTGCGAGCCCGGGCGGACCGCAACACGTCGCCGAGCGACACCACCTCCTTGTCGGTGTTGGGGATCTCGATACCGATCGCCGACTTGCCGGGGATCGGGGACAGGATCCGTACGTCGGCGCTGGCCACCGCGTACGCGATATTTCGGCTGAGGGCCGTGACCTTCTCGACCTTGACCGCCGGACCGAGCTCGACCTCGTAACGGGTAACCGTCGGGCCGCGGCTGTAACCGGTCACCCGGGCATCGATCTCGAACTGGGCCAGCACCTCGGTGAGTCGGTGGACCACGGCGTCGGAGGCGCTGGTGCGCGACTTGTGCGCACTGCCCGGCTTCAGGGCAGACGGGTCTGGCAGCAGGTACTGCACGTCGCCGGAGAGCTGCAGTTGCTCCACCCGCTGCGGCATCGGCGTGTGCGCCGGTGCCGGGAGCTCCTCGGCGACCTCGTGCACGGTGACACCCGGCGGCAGGCCGGCGGTCACGGGCCGCGGCTCCTCCGCGCGGTCGTCCTCGGCCCGCTCGACGTCGGCGGGCGGTTCGATGCGCTCGGACAGCGACTTCCGGCCCCTCCGGCTCGGACCCTCCCCCACCATCGGGGTGTCGTAGGCCTCGTCGACCCCGAACTCCAGTCCGGAGATGACCTCGCCCTCGATGACCTCGTCCCGCGAGGTCAGGCGATCTCGGGCCGCACGGATCCGGTCGGGGATCTGGTGCAGCGGCAGACCGAGCACCACCAACACCCCGAACAGCAGCAGCAGCGCCAGCAGGGGCACGGCGACGTACACCGACAGCAGGTCGGCCAGCAGGCTGGAGGAGATATAGCCGATGATCCCGCCCGCCGTCCGCAACCGCTCCGGGGCGTTGGTCTCCGGTAGCCCGCGGGCGATGTTGATCAGCCCCAGCAGACCGAACATGATCGCAGTCCAGCCCACGACCTGTCGGCCGGCGGGACCGTTGCGATCGGGACGGCGAAGGGTCCGCCAGGCCATGAGCAGCAGCAGCACCGGGGCGACGTAGGACAGGGCGCCGATGACGTTGGAGATCCCGACGTGGATGGCATTCCCCACCCGGCCGGGCAGACCCCACCAGAACTCGGCGCCGACGATGATCGCGCAGCCGATCAGGAACAGCCCGATACCGTCGCGGCGCAGTGCCGGGTCGACCTTTGCGCCGTCCGGTCCGACGCCACGGGCGGCGTTGCCGATCACGTGCGCGGTTCCCGTCCAGGCGTTGATCACCGCGCGGCCGATCATCTCGAACGCCGAACGCCGGGGCGGTCTACGGGATGCGGTGCTGCCGCGGCGCCGGTTCGAAGCCGCTGGGGACCGACGCTGGGTCTGGCCAGACGTCGAACGGGGCGTGGTGGACTTCTTGCTTCCGGCCGACCGCGACTTCGGCTCCGGGCGGCGGGCGCCGGAACCTGACCGCGGCCGCGCTGGGGAAGACGCGCGGGTCGCCATGAGGGCGAGGCTACGCGAATCGACGGCCGAAACCGGCCGTCACACGCCGGTCAGGGGCGGGCGCGGAAGTGGTCGAACCCAGCAGCGGCCTCCCACGGCGCCCCGTTGACCAGCACGACCGGCTCCGGGTCGGGGTCGCGTACGCGCCCGACCACCAGCCAGCCGTCCGGGACCGCGGCCAGATCGGCGAAGGTCGCGGCCAGGGCGTGGTCCTCCCCGCCGGTCAGCACCAGCGCGTACGGGTCGGTGCCGGTCGCCGCCGCCACGGCCTGCAGTGGCTCGGCGATGGCGAACGCCTCCCGGTCGAGGTTCACGGTGACGCCGGACGCCACCGCGATATGCCCGAGGTCGGCCAGCAGCCCGTCGGAGACATCGATCATGGCCGTGGCCCCGGCCGCCGCGGCGGTGGCCCCTGCTCCGTAGCTGATCTGGGGCACCCGGTGCGCCTCCACGACGACCCGCGGTGACCGGAACCCGCGGCCGAGGACGACCAGACCGGCCGCCGCCCAGCCCAGCCGGCCGTGAACGGCCACCACGTCGCCGGCTCGGGCTCCCGACCGCAGCACCGGGGCCCGTCCGCCGAGGGTGCCCAGCACGGTGACCGAGATGGTGATGTCGCGAGCCCGGGTGACGTCGCCGCCGATCAGGCTGACTCCGGCTGTGCCCGCCTCCTCGGTGAGCCCGGCCGCGAACTCCAGCGCCCAGCTCAGCTCCAGGCCGGGCGGCGCCGAGAACCCGACCACCAGCGCCGTGGCCCGGGCACCCATCGCCTCCAGGTCCGACACGTTCACCGCGACGGCCTTCCGTCCGACGTCGCGCGCCGGGGACCAGTCCCGGCGGAAGTGGACGCCCTCGACTAGCACGTCGAGGGAGATGACCAGCGGTGGCTGCAGGTCCAGCACGGCGCCGTCGTCTCCAGGACCGACCAGCACGTCCGGGCCCGGCGCCAGGTCGGCGGTGATCTTCTTGATCAGGGAGAACTCACCGAAGCCGCCGAGCGTCGCGGCACCACTACTCACCGCGGTCCACGACTGCCGTGACACCGGGTCAGCGGTGTAGCGTGACGCACATCGGTGAGCGTACGCGGTGCGGACCTGGCTGAGCCACCTAAAGCTGCGGCTGACCTCAGCAGACAGCCCGTTTTGAAACATGGAGGTTTCAAGGATGGTCGTCCAGGCCTACATCTTGGTCCAGACCAACGTCGGCAAGGCGGCCGAGGTCGCCAACGCCATCGGCGCCATCCAGGGCGTGACCCTGGCCGAGGACGTGACGGGGCCGTACGACGTGATCGTGCGGGCGGAGGCCTCCAGCGTGGACGAGCTCGGTCAGCTCGTGGTCGCCCGGGTCCAGGCGGTGCCCGGCATCACCCGCACCGTTACCTGCCCCGTCGTCCACATTTGATCGGGGCTTGCCACCCGGGCTTGCGCTAGCGCAATCCGAGCGGCCGTTGCTGGGCCAGTCGGATCAGGTGCTCGACCAGTTTCGGGTAGGGCACGCCGCTGGCGGCCCACATCCGCGGAAACATCGAGTGGGGGGTGAAGCCCGGCATGGTGTTGATCTCGTTGACCACCAGCGCGCCGTCGGCGGTCCAGAACATGTCCACCCGGGCGAGGCCCTCGCAGCCGATGGCCTCGAACGTCCGCACGGCCAGGCGGCGCACCTCCTCGGCGGTCTCGGCGTCGATGTCGGCGGGGACATCCAGGCCGACTTTCTCGTCGGGCAAGTACTTGGCCTCGAAGTCGTAGAAGCCACTGTCCCGGGCGACCCGGATCTCGGCCACCTCGCTCGCCCGGGTGGGGGCGCCGTCGAGGTCGGCCAGCACGCCGCACTCCAGCTCGCGCGCGCCGACGAAGCCCTGCTCGACGATGATCTTGGGGTCGTGGCGCTGGGCCAGCTCGATCGCCGCAGCCAGCTCGCTCGAGTGGTCCACCCGGCTGATCCCCAGGCTGGATCCGCCACGGGCCGGCTTGACGAACAGAGGGTAGGTCAGGGCCGCGACCGCTTCCAGGCAGGCCGCCGGGTCGCGGGCCCACTCGGCCGGGGTAACCGAAACGAACGGGCCGACCGGCAGGCCGCTGGCCGAGAGCACCAGCTTCATGAAGTGCTTGTCCATGCCGACCGCACTGGCCAGCACGCCGGCGCCGACGTAGCGGGTGCCCATCATCTCGAACAGCCCCTGGATGGTGCCGTCCTCACCGAACGGTCCGTGCAGCAGCGATATGGCCACGTCGATGGGCCCCACCTCGCGGAGCGCGGAACGTTGGCGGACCGCCAGTTCGGACCCGGCCGAGGCCCGCAGCAGCACCGCGTCCGCCGCGTTCTCGCTGAGCTCGGGCAGCCGGCCGTCGATGATGCTCAGCGCGGCGATCGACGCCGGGTCGACCGAAACCCAGCGGCCGGTCCGGGTGATCCCGATGCCCACCACGTCGAACTGGTTGGGATCAAGAACGCTGACCACCCCGGCTGCGGTCAGGCACGACACCTGGTGCTCACTGCTGGCGCCACCGAAGACGACGGCGACCCGCGTACGCGTCGGAGCCTCGGGAGGCGCGGTCGCCGGAGGGGCAGTCACGAGACCCGACCTTAGCGCCCGGGTCCGGCCTCACGCCGATAGCACGAAAGACTGGACGCATGAACCGGCCCGCTGAGTCCTCTGCGCCGTACACCCGTCCGGAGACGGTCGCGGTCACCGTCGGCCGGCCACCGCACGCTGCCGGAGCACCGTTCAACCCACCGGTCCAGTTCGCCTCGACCTACGTCGGTGGGGCCGATCTCGACGCGACGATCGGCTACGGCCGGGACGGCAATCCCACGTGGACCGCACTCGAGGAGGCGGTGGGCACGCTGGAAGGTGGTGCGGCGCTGACGTTCGCCTCCGGCATGGCGGCCAGCCAGGCGGTCCTGGAACTGGTCGAGCCGGGCGCCACGGTCGTGCTGCCCCGTACCTGCTACCTCGGCGTGGCGGCGGCGGTCGACGCACGGGCCAGCCGTTACGGCTGGTCGGTACGCCGGGTGGATGTGGCCGACACCGAGGCGGTCCTGGCCGCGGCCGACGGCGCCGACCTGGTGTGGCTGGAGTCCCCCACCAATCCCCTGATCGAGGTCGCCGACCTGCCGCGGATCGGCCAGGAGCTGACCGGACGGGTACGACTCGTGGTCGACAACACGTTCGCCACTCCCCTGCTGCAGCGGCCGCTCGAGCACGGGGCAAGCCTGGTGGTGCACTCGATGACCAAGCTGCTGTCCGGGCACTCCGACGTACTGCTCGGCGCGGTGGTGGTGCCACCGGCCGACACTGCGACGCTGGCGGACCTGGCGGGGATCCGCCAGGCCTTCGGGGCCGTCCCGGGGCCGATGGAGGCCTACTTGTCGCTGCGGGGACTGCGGACC